>CAJOOT010000266.1 GCA_905236215.1 uncultured Eubacterium sp. | reverse complement strand
CCTCCGAGAAAGCCTTATCCATATCCGGCCAAAAATATACTGTTTCAAACGCGGATACATAGTCCACACTGCCGTCTTCAAGCGGAATGGTTGAAATGTCGGCACAAAGAAGCTCCAAACTCCCTTTTTTCAACGCATCGGCATTGTATTCTCCGGACTTTTTGATACTCACCTCAGAGTAGTCAAGCCCGTAGACTTTTCCCTTTGGGCACCGCTTAAACCAACGGGCTATATTGGCACCTCCGCCACAACCGGCCTCAAGCACGGTTGCATTAGATTTTAAATCGTTTAAAAACGAAAATCCGAATTCTGCAAGTCTGGCATGAGTACCTGTGTTCATGCGGTCTAACACTTCTTCTCCGTCTTTACCTACGGGTTTTTTGGCGTTTTGTAATTTATCCATCTTCTCTCCCTGAATATTTACTAAAGGCGACTACTCCTGTACCTTGATGGGTCTGACAGAAACCCCGTTTACTTCGACCGAATCTGTCAGATCTATCACCAAACATCCTATTCCTTCAAAGGTCTCCTGATGCACAAGGTTTGTCTTATCAGCCTTGACCTTTACGCTCACATCAGGTGTGTTGATGGAGAAATTTCTGGTATTGGCAATATTTTGAGCCTGTATCGGTACTTCGGTTCTTGGCAGCACCGTTTCAAATGAGGAGTCGAGATTTTCAAGCTTGTCGTCGGAAACACCGCTTCTTTCCAACAGAGTACGGACGTCGGACTTATCAAGCATGATAGGCTCCGAACTGTCCTCGCTCTCGGCTATCATAAGACACAAGTTTTCATGGATCTCCTTGACCGTTTCAATGTCGCACTCATCATCAAGAGTCTGCATAATAATCTCATTAAAGCTCTCCGCCTGGCTGTCTGCGGAAAACGGCACAGAGCAACCCATACAATCTATAAGCGCGGTCTGAATCTCATCGGATTTTTTTGTGTAATACAAAAGCTCGTGGATATCTGAACTTCTGTCAGTAAATGCCGGAAATACAAAACCTGTCTGGGGTGCTCCGACTACCCTTTCTCTTATCTTGTCTTCCATCTGCCCCGTCTGCGGATTAAAGTACAATCCGGCTTTGTCGAGAGCTACCGGACATATGGCACAGCTAATGTACTCATATACCTCATCCGAACCGTCTATCTGTATGAGATTATCCGACCCTTTCTTGGGAACATCGTACTCTGAATATGTCAGGATGATATAGTAATTTTCCACGCAATCATATGCCTCGATTATCATGCGATAGAACCTGTCAAGCAATTCATCATCCTTAAGCTCGCTGTTTTTTAAAGCAAGAAGAAGCTCATGCACGGAGCCTTCTCCTTCGGAATCCAGCGAAAATTCCAGAGACATCAGATTTTTCCCCATGGTTCCCGAAAGTGCATGCTTCATTATGTCAAAATACTTGAATCCCAGCTCTTCCGTAAGGGAAAGAAAAGCCTCTCTTGAAGTGCTCATTATCTGCTTGTTTCCATCCACATAGCAGCCACATATACGTGAAATGACACATCTGTCGTAATTTAGCTGTTTTTTTAATTCATTGACTTCTTTTTTGTTCATGATCTACCTGCCATCTTTGTTTCTATATGCCGATGTTACTTTCATCCGACACTGTGTATTAGTATAAAACACGAAGAAAAAAAAAGAAAGTGACGTCAGAGGCGTCACCTTGAGGAAAAGGACTAAATCTTGAAATATTTAACACTACCTTGCTTTCCGTAATTGTGATATTATAACCTGTAGTGACAAAAGCCGCTTAATTACTACCGATCCGGTAATGCTTTCGGCTTTGTTTCTAACGATTCATTAAGGAGTATCAGAATGCCTTTCAAGAAATTCAAAAAAACAAGGCCTGCATATCAAAGCATAATAATAACAGCCTGCATTGGTCTCGTGCTGGTTTACATAATCACGCACTATATCGATTCTTTTCTGGGGTTTCTGCTTACAATTCTGACGGCCGCCTCATCTATATTTATAGGTCTTGCGATAGCTTATGTAGTCAATATGTTCATGCATCTCTTTGAGAAGATCTATTTCCCAAAGACAACGAACAGGTATCTTATAGCCAGCAGGCGTCCTGTATGCATCACATTGTCCTTTATATCGATTATCGTGGTTTTAATTGGCATCCTTATATTCGTCGTACCACAGCTGACCGCTGCCATAAGTGCGCTTCACGAACAGCTTCCGGGTATGCTGGACTCCATGCGCCGTGACAAAGGCGTTATGAAATTTATGTCTCTTATGCCCGATTCCGTCTACGACGCAGTACTAAAGGCAGATGCCGATGAACTCATCAACCAGGTCACAGGTTTTTTGTCAAGCGGTATCATAGGTGATACGAGCGATGTTTCAAATGTAATCAGCACTATCAGCGGCATTACGGTTACTACATTCTTTTCACTGATATTTTCCATATATCTTCTGAGCGGAAAAGAAGTGTTCATTAACCAATTTAAGCGACTGCTAAGAGTATATACCAAACCCAGTCAATACAAATGGGTATCGAAGCTGGGGCATATCCTCAATCATTCCTTCCACAGTTTTGTGATAGGACAGTTTATTGGCGGTGTGATAATAGGGGTATTGACCACACTTGGTATGATAATATTCAAGCTGCCCTACGCAGAGGTTACCGGCGTACTTTTGGGTGTAACCTCACTTATACCCGTTGTAGGAAGCTACATCGGAGCACTGGGCGGTTTTATCCTGATTTTCCCCGTATCAAAATGGCAGGCAATATTCTTTGTGATCTTTGCAATCATACTGATGCAGATTGTATTCAACATAATATATCCCAAAATAATGGGAAGAAGCCTGAGACTCCCCGGTGTATGGGTGCTGGCCAGCGTCACGGTTTTTGGTACCGTAGGAGGTATTGTCGGCATGTTCCTCGGAGTACCGATAGTAGCTACGGCATATCAACTGCTTCGCGAAGACCTTCATAAAAGAGAAGCTAAAATAAAGTAAGTTTTATATTGCTTTAACATTTTGGGCTCTTCCACCTGCTTTTAACACGAGCTTCCTGTATGCCTTTAATTTGGATGCCGGAACTTTTATTATCGTGTTCTTGCCAATGCCGTTAAATGCACCCTTTGTTATCTTCTTGATCTTCTTAGACCGGATAACTATAGTCTTAATCGACTTACTGCCTTTAAAAGCATTTTTTGATATTTGCGTCACATTCTTACCGATAATGGCCTTCTTTACCTTTTTCCCTTTGAAAGCGTTGCTCCCAACCCTGGTCACTTTCCACTTTTTACCGGAGATATTGACAGAATCGGGCACCACTGCCACTCCGTCAGAATTCACCGTGCCGCCTGAGAAAGTCAGTGTGTTGCCGGCCGCATCGGAAACGGTATATGTAACACCGTTGTTATCCGTCACCTTGTCTCCATTCGATAAGTCGAGACTGATAAAATATGTTTCGTTCCTGTTGGATGTAACATTCAGTTCCGGCGCCGCAGGTACAATATCACTTATGACGTCCTTGTATGTAGGAGATACTACCTCAGGTTCGGGATCAGTCTCCAGTTCCGGAGCAGGCCTGTAATATGGATTCTCATTTTCCGTAGAGACAGGCTTGGTATTGTCATTATTATCCGGATCAGGTGTATCAGGTACCAACTCATCATTATCCGGTAAAATCCGATCATCGTGTACATCGGCATCATCAGAAGTCTTTACTTCAGCATCATCCGTAGTTTTTACCTCTGTGTCATCTGTAGTCTTTACTTCTACATTGTCTGTAGTCTTCACCTCTGCGTCATCTGTAGTCTTTACTTCTACATTATCTGTAGTCTTTACCTCTGCGTCATCTGTTGCTCCGCTATCATCATTTTCCGTTTCCTTATCGCCTAAGCCAGGTTCTTCCGCTGACGACTCATCATTTGTGTTTGTCGTTGTGGTATCGACAGGTTTGTAGGCTGTCACATTTTCACCTGTGATCTTTCCCTTTGTAAGAATATAATAGCAGCAATGCTCAATCGAAAATTCAATGAAACTGTCATTTGTAACTCTAAGATTCTCCGAAACACGCTCGAGTTTTCCGTTTGTTGAATCATAATAATATACACAGATGCCATTTGTGCCAAGATATTGCTTCAAAGCATAATCAGCCTTGATACGGATCTTGGCTTTTCCGGGAAGTACACCGTTTGCATCGGAAAATGAAAGTACCACGGTGGGAGTATCCTCTACCAGTGCAGATATGCCATCACCTGTAGCTGAATCGGCATACGCACTGATAGGTTGAATATCTATCGACAGATCCACATCCTTTATCTCCCGATTGATATCCTGACCATTAAACTGCCACTCATAACCTTCCGTCCTTAACGTAACCGTCTTGTCCAGTCCCTGAATGGTTGAGAGCGTATCACCGCTTAAAGTATTATTAACAGTGCTGTCAACAATGATCTTAGCACCTTCTGCCTGAGCATCTATTTCCTCATTAAGAGTAGGGCTTCCCGTAGATGTCACAAGGTCTGCAAGCTCAGCGGTATTGATGGTTTCAAACTTTATTCCTCTAAGTTCCTCCGGGAGATTGCCATATCCCGTTATCTCACCAATCTGAACTCCTTCCCCGTTTTCTGTCCACTTATATGTATATTCATTAAGACTCAACATATATCCGGCTCTGTCCCTTGCGTATATACTGATTCCCTTATATATTCCTCCCAATACATATGGGCTCAATTTAATCATGCCGTGATACTTTCCATCGGTCACCTTATTACCATTGATGTCTGTATAATAAGGGTAAAGGGTAGTACTAAGCACTCTGTCTGCCTCTCTTTTGGCGTTGGTATTATAGAATGTGACTGTAGCCGAAGCAACGCCTGCGCCGTCTCCATCATCAATATCCGCGGTGACACCCACGTAGCCCGGAACATACACATAACGTAAATTATCATCAAGATAGATATCTTTGAGTACGGGCGCTTCAGTATCAACTACGCCGCTGTTCTCAAAATCAAAATATGCATTTGACTTTTCTTCGGAAGAAATAGATGTAAGATAATCATATTTGTAATTTTTTGCACTATCTCCTACATAGGCATATGTGACTTCGTACCTCTCGTTGGGATAATATCTGGAACTTAAGGAAGTATATAAAACCTTACCCTCCCACATATCGGTACTGCCGCTTTTTTTTGACAAACTGATGTGAATAACATTGCCTGTGTCTTTTCCCTTAAAATATACAGAAACATGGCTGACTTCACTCTCGGTATCTACTACCTTTGCTGTCACGGTAACATTTTGACCTTCCTTTAGTACCTTTGGGGAAACTAAAAGCGATTTCACATCCGGTGCTGTATTATCGTCGCTCTCATTTTCAACTACAGGGGTTGTATCACTGCTTGTTTTTGTTATTTCTATAGTTAAATTTTTGGTATATCTTGTGATATTGTCCGCTTTGTCGGTGCAGACAACTTCAGAACTGCTGCCATAGGTTCCTGAACTTAAATATGAATCCACGGTAAACGTTCCTGTCCAGGTGTTTCCACTGGAGTTGCTTAATGTTACGCTGGTAATTCCGGAAATTGTTACCCGTACGGATGCCGTGCCGGAAACATCATCCGTAACCACCGCTGTTACCCTTACAGTATCTCCCGTGTTTGCCTTGTTGGTGTTTAACGATATGCTTTTTAGCGAAGGTCCCACCTTATCTACGGAAGCGACACCGGCATCCTCATTTGCACCGTAGGCACTTATTAACATCTGCGGAACACAAAAGCTAAGCGTCACCACAAATGCAATAACAAAACACAATATTCTTTTTTTGAAAATGGAATTGATTCTATGACTCATAACCTGCTCTCCCTTTATATGATACCAACAGGCAACGCAGGCTAAAGAAAAATCACAGCGTCCCCAAAAAGGACAGACTCGTGATGTCAGAAGATGTGCAACTGGCTGACATTTTACAGTCCCTATAGCTTTGCGTCCCACGGTTTCCCGAGGTTTGCCCATAGACATATATACTTACATAAATTCTACAATCTGCCTGATATATATGTCAACTTAAATAATTGTTAATTTTCACCTGACGCTTACTTTAATCTTATCGCTGACTCCGTTTTGCGCATAGGCATATATATAGCATGTGCCTCTTTTTTTTGCTTTTATAATACCCTCTGAGGATACCGTGGCTATCTTTTTGTTTGAAGACTCAAACTTAACATTTCTGTGAATGCTGAGTTTCTTTTTCGCACTCTTTTTTGTTTGATATGTATAGATTTTTTTTGAAGCTCCCTTTTTCAATGTAAGCTCACCTGTTGATATCTTTTTTGCAGCCTTTTTTTTGGATGTATTGGCATAGATAGTCTTCGGATTGGTAACCTTTCCGCCCTTTGTGGCAACATGGACAGTCTTTGATGTCGCAAT
>CAJOOT010000265.1 GCA_905236215.1 uncultured Eubacterium sp. | reverse complement strand
TGGAAGGACTCTCTCAGGCGGTCTTGATCCGACGGCGCTCTACATGCCCAAGAAGTTCTTCGGTGCAGCCAGGAATATGCGCGAAGGCGGCAGTCTTACAGTACTTGCCACAGCCCTTGTAGATACAGGATCAAAAATGGATGACGTGGTTTACGAGGAATTCAAAGGAACCGGTAATATGGAGCTTGTCCTTGACAGAAAGCTTTCCGAAAAGAGAGTGTTCCCTGCCATTGATATCGTCAAATCAGGTACCCGTCGCGAAGATCTTCTTCTCGACAAAAACGAGCAGGACGCAGTCACTATCATGAGAAGAAGCTTAAACGGTCTCAAATCGGACGAAGCCGTAGAAACAATACTGAACCTTTTTGTACGTACCCGCTCAAACCGCGAGTTCATATCATATATACTTAAAAGAAAACTGGTATGAAAAACCTTTATAAGCTAATCATCCTTTATATGCTCAAAAACTCGGCAGAGCCCTTAAGTGACGATTTTTTGTTCGGCTTCTTTTTTGACAACGAATATGCTGATTTCTTCACTTTTAAAAAGGCTCTCTACGAGCTTTCGGATGATGGAATGATCGGCGAAAACCACACAATGCACAGGACTCTCTACTCCATTACAGGCGTAGGTATCAAGACTTTGGTTGCCTATCAGGACGAGATGATCTCTCCGGAAATCAAAAATGAAATACAACTATACATAAAGGAAAATGAAGCTGATATTAAAGAAACTTCATCAGTAGCCGCCTACTGCGAAAAGACAGCGGACAAAAAATGGCGTGCCAGGCTGATGATCCTCAGAAAAGACAAGATATCCGCAGAGTTCTCATTTATTTGCGACACACAAAAAGATGCCGCCAACGCCTGCCTCAAATGGGAGAAATGCGCCGACGGCATATGCGCTGAGCTTATCGATAAGCTCCTTAATCAAAAATCAAATTAATCTGTAGCTTTTTGGGACTTAGACGAGGCTGTTTCCATCAGCTTCCTTACAGAGGCCAAGCGTACGCATATAATAAAGATTTCCATGGCGTCCTTCAATTCGCTCAAAGGCGGAAGGGAGGGCGCTATTCTTATGACCGAATCATCCGGATCCTTTCCGTAAGGGAACGGAGCTCCCGCAGGGGTAAGCACTACTCCGGCTTCTTTTGCAAGACGAACAATCTCCCTGGCACAGCCGTTTATTGCATGGAATGAAATGAAGTATCCTCCCTTAGGTGATGTCCACTTACCGATTTCACGGGGAGTTATCTCCTCATTGAGCATATCAAGCACCATCTCAAACTTCGGGCGAAGAATCTCGGCATGCTTCATCATTACCTCGGGGATAGCTTCACCTTCCTTAAGAAAACGGGCATTGCGAAGCATATTTACCTTATCATAACCGATGGTGGACACATTGATAAGGTTTCTAACTTCAGAAAGGTTGTTCTCCGATGCGGTCATACCACTGATACCACCGCCTGCATAGGTGATCTTTGATGTAGAACAGAACTCAAAATAAATATCCGGATGTCCGGCTTTTACGCACTCATCTATCAGGTTTAATATCCTGGGTTGATCATCCTCATAAAGATAATGTACTGCATAAGCATTGTCATAGAATATCCTGAAGTCATCAGCTGCTCGATTTAATCTGGCCATTCTTCTGATAACCTCATCTGAGTAACATATACCCTCGGGATTTTCAAACTTGGGAACACACCACATTCCCTTAACCGAAGGATCATTATTGACGTACTGCTCCACCATATCCATATCGGGACCGTTCTCGTCCATCGGAATATTGATCATTTTGATACCGAAATACTCAGTCACGGCAAAATGCCTGTCATATCCGGGTACAGGACAAAGGAACTTCACTTCATCAAGCTTTGCCCAGGGTGTGTTGCCATTGATACCATGAGTAAATGCATGTGATATCAAATCAAACATGAGGTTAAGACTGGAATTTCCATATACGATGACATGCTCCGGATTGCAATCCATGATGGCTGCAAGTGTCTTCTGTGCTTCGGGAATACCATATGCACCGCCATAATTTCTGCAGTCAAGCCCACTTTCGGAATGATATCCGCTCCTTTTAGTGACTGTCTCAAGTAATCCGTTTGAAAAATCAAGCTGGACGCTTGACGGACGCCCTCTGGCCATGTTAAGAGATAGCTCCTTGGCCTGACATGCCTCATATGAGATCATAAGAGCCTCTTCCTCCTGCCTAAGTTCTTTTAGCGTCATTTCACCGTATTTTTTCATTTGTCTTCTTCCTCCGCTTCTTTCTTTAATTCCTTCAGTCTATTTGATATCTCTTTCTCGTATCCTTCTTCAGACGGATGATAAAAAGTTTTATCGCCCAACTCCTCAGGCAGGTATCTCTGGTTGACATAATGCCTGGGATAATCATGTGCATATTTGTATCCGATACCTCTTCCAAGCTTGGTCGAGCCGGGATAATGGCTGTCTCTTAAGTATGAAGGCACCTGCGGTGTCTTACGACTTCGCACATCCGACAGTGCATCGTCTATGGCCATTATGGCAGCATTGCTTTTGGGAGCGCAGGCCACATATGTGGCAGCCTCAGAAAGAACTATCCTGCTCTCGGGCATGCCCAGACGTTCAACCGCCTGCGCTGCGCTTACAGCCACACACAAAGCCATCGGATCGGCATTGCCCACATCCTCCGCCGCGCAGATCATAATGCGTCTTGCTATAAATTTGATATCCTCTCCGGCATTAAGCATCCTGGCCAGATAGTAAACAGCTGCATCCGGATCCGATCCTCTCATGCTCTTTATAAAAGCGGAAATTGTATCATAATGGTTATCACCGTCTTTTTCATACAAAGCTCCGCGCTTCTGTATACATTCACGAGCAACATCCAAAGTAATGTGAATAGAGCCGTCTTTTTGCTTAGGTGTAGTAAGTGCTCCCAATTCCAACGCATTCAAAGCTCTTCTGGCATCTCCGTCAGAGATATCGGAGAGGAAATCAAGTGCCTCATCATCAACTGTAACTCCCAACCCCTTAATGCCTTTCTCTTCGTCATCAAGTGCTCTCTCCATTATTTTTCGGATATCTTCCGGCTTCAATGAATACAATTCAAAGATTACAGATCTGGAGATAAGAGCCGAGTTTACCTCAAAATACGGATTTTCCGTGGTGGCTCCGATGAGGATGATGGTTCCGTCTTCCACATAAGGAAGCAGAAAATCCTGCTGCCCTTTATTGAATCGATGTATCTCGTCAATAAAGAGGATGGTTTTCCTGCCGTATATGGCAAAGTCATCCTTGGCTTTTTTGACAGCCTCCTCCATATCCTTCTTTCCTGATGTGGTAGCATTGATCTGTACAAACGAAGATCTGGTGGTATGAGCTATGACCTTGGCTATGGTAGTCTTTCCTGTACCGGGAGGACCATAGAATATGGCTGATGAAAGCTTGTCTGCCATGATGGCGCGATTCAGTAGCTTTCCTTCTCCTAAGATATGCTCCTGGCCGACCACATCTTCTATGGTCTTAGGTCTCATCCTGGATGAAAGCGGTTCAGCTTCTGATGTATTCTCTTTCATAAATTCAAAAATGTCAATATTATCCATGTGTCAGTTAAGTTTTATACTGTCGGATATGTATAATCCGTAACCCATCTTGTCACAATACCGCTCTGCCTTTAATGCAAGAGACTGATCTTTTGTATATTCAAGAAGATAAATGCCAAGCCCGGCCTTTTTGCATTTTTTCA
>CAJOOT010000264.1 GCA_905236215.1 uncultured Eubacterium sp. | reverse complement strand
CCCTGGTTAAACCCTCGGGTATGGGCCATTCTACCCCTATTTCCGGATCAGACCAAAGGAGGCCGCCTTCATCATTGGCATGATAAAAATCCGTACACTTATAAGCAAACTCCGCATACTCTGAAAGCACAATGAACCCATGAGCAAAATCCTTTGGGATAAAGAACTGCTTTTTGTTCTCCGCAGAAAGACGCACACCATACCACTTACCGAAGGTCTCTGATCCATCTCTTAAATCAACGGCCACATCGAATACTTCTCCATTGATAACACGTACCAGCTTATCCTGGGGATAATGAATCTGAAAATGCAGCCCGCGGAGCACTCCCTTCTTTGACGCAGACTGATTGTCCTGCACAAATTCAACAGCTATGCCTGCCTCCACAAAATCATTTTTGTTGTACGTTTCCATGAAATAGCCGCGCTCATCGCCATGCACCGTGGGTTCTACCACACAAAGTCCCTTTATACCGCCGCAATCTTTTTCTAATTTAATCTGACTCATATGTTTCTTCCCTCTACCTGCCCTCATACATATCATCGTAATACTTCTGATAGTCTCCCGAGGTTACGTTTTTCATCCAGTCTTCATTCTCAAAATACCACTTGATGGTCTTTCGGATGCCATCCTCGAATTTTGTCTCGGGATACCAGCCAAGATCCTTTTTGATTTTGTCCGGAGCTATGGCATAACGTCTGTCATGACCTTTTCTGTCGGTAACATAGGTGATAAGGTCTTCCGATATATTGGCCTTTCTGGGATCGTCATCTGAAAGCTCCTCTCGAAGCGTATCCAGTATTGTATGTATAATCTGGATATTCTGTCGTTCATTGTGACCGCCCACGTTATATGTCTCAAAAAGCTTTCCCTTTTCGCAAACCATATCTATAGCCTTTGCATGATCTTCCACAAAGAGCCAGTCTCGCACGTTCTTTCCGTCTCCGTACACCGGTAGATTTTTACCGCTAAGCGCATTGTTTATCATGAGTGGAATAAGCTTCTCCGGAAACTGATACGGGCCATAGTTGTTTGAGCAGTTGGTAATGTTTGCCGGGAACTTATATGTGTCCATATAAGCCTTTACAAGAAAATCACTGGATGCCTTGCTGGCAGAATAGGGGCTGTGCGGAGAATATGGCGTAGTCTCATAGAAATACGCATCCGGATCCTCCGGAAGCGAACCGTATACCTCATCGGTAGATACATGAAGGAACTTCACTTCCTCGGGATAAGAGCCGTCTTCCTTTTCCCATGCGCTTCTGGCACAGTCAAGCATTACGGCAGTACCCAAAACATTGGTTCTTACAAACGCATTTGGATCTACGATACTTCTGTCCACGTGGCTCTCCGCCGCAAAATGTACCACTCTGTCAATATTGTTCTCTTTAAAGATCTTTGAAATAGCTTCTCTGTCACAGATATCGGCTTTAACAAATGAATAGTTTTCTTTTGTTTCAATATCCTTGAGGTTTTCGAGATTTCCGGCATAGGTCAAAAGATCGACATTGATGATACGGATATCATCTCCGTACTTGCCAAACATGTAGTGAATATAGTTGGAACCTATGAAGCCTGCTCCTCCGGTAACTAAATAAGTGTGCATGACATTTCCTCCTTTTATACGCTGACATTCTATCAATGTGGAACGATTCGGTCAAGCTACAGAGCTTTTCCCAGACAATTGAGCGGTATTACGTAAATACCGTCAGGTCTTCTGTACGCCGGACCTACCGCCGTCAATATCGCCGCAAATGCCATATTATCATCATCCACTATGGAAATGAGTTTCTTAATGTTCTTGGCGCCCTCTTCTATGAGCTTTTCTCCCCCAAGCTTTATTTCACACAACCCCCATCTTCCGTCCTCAAGATGTATTACCGCATCGCATTCAAGCCCGTTTGAATCCCGGTAATGCATGACCTTTCCGTTTATCATCTGTGAATAGATCCTGAGATCCCTGACCACCATGTCTTCAAAAAAAAGGCCGAATGCATTAATATCATTTAACAGATCCTCCGGAGATATTGACAACGCCGATACAGCCACAGACGTATCGACAAAATGTCTGGTAGGCGTGGTTCTGACAGAAGTTTTGCTTCTTAAGTTGGGATTCCACGCCTCCATATCTTCTATTATGAAAAGATCCCGAAGTGCGTCCAGATAATCATCTATAGTCTTTGAATCAAGCGTCCGGTTGTTTTTTTCCATTACATCACGACGGATGGTCTGTACCGGAGCCTCGGTAGATATGTTTCTTGCGTAACTCCTGAGCACCATGCGCATAAGGTCGGAATTTTTATTTCTGAACCTTGCATTTTCACTGTATTCAAACGAAAAGAGTCCTCCGTAATAATTTGCGGTAACATCCAATGCCACATCCGGATCACATACTACCGAAAGTGGCCATCCGCCGCGGCATACCAGATGCGCCGCATCCGCCAAAGTAAAATCACTGTTTTCATCAAACAGATTCTCTGCCTCTTTGTCAAATAACTCCTCCAGCGAAACTATCGCCCTTGAGTCTCCGGATTCCGTAAGACTCATTGGTTTCATATTGACCCTGGCTATCCTGCCTGCCCCTGAATGCAGTATCCTGCTCATATCAGCCGGGGTAGAGCTTCCCGTCAATATAAACTGGCCAAAACCCGGATTTTCATCAACCCAGCCTCTTACCTCATTCCATATATCAGGCACCGTCTGCCACTCATCTATCACACGGGGAGTATCTCCCTTGAGAATGCTTTTTGTCTGCATCATGGCCATTTCAACCGTCTGCGCAGTAATGAGACGGATACTGCTTTTGGCATACTTTAAAGCCGTAGTAGTCTTGCCACAGAATTTAGGTCCCTGCAACAACACTGCTCCGCTCGATTTAAGTTTTTTCTCTATATCTTTTTCTATATAACGAGGGTAATAATTCACCATGCTATACCTCTTTCGCAATCTGTTTCAAT
>CAJOOT010000263.1 GCA_905236215.1 uncultured Eubacterium sp. | reverse complement strand
GAAATACACCCTCATTTGCAGATACTGTTATCTTAACTCCGTCAATGGATTTGCTCTGCTCAAATTCCGCATAATTATCCTCTGTTTTTTCATTCACAGACCTGCTACTGTTATACTCATATACTTCTTCTGCCAGCGTTGCCACCGGTGCAGAATTGAATAACAGTGCCGCAGTTATTCCTAATGCCGATATTCTCTTAAATAGTTTCCCGTACTTACCCATAATCATCTTCTCCTAAAAAATTAAAAAAGCCCCAAAAGTCAAAATGACCGTCTTATCAAAAGACAAAATTATCCTCTGATAAGACGGTCATCCCGAATCAATCATAAATTCTGTTCCAAATAAAGCGTAACTATCCTCTTGTTCAGACCTTATATTCATCCCTGTCTACCCCTCATAAGAAACACCATTCGTACTCTACGCCCGATACCTGTCCAGCAGCATTTCCTTCAAAATAAGCAGTTCCCCTTCTGCATCAAATCCTTCTTCCGGCTCATAAACAAGTCCTACTGCATATCTTGTTATAGCCGCAAACATAAGATGAAGTGTCGTGCTGAACATCAGCGCCTCCGGCTCATCTGTTTTTATGGTGTGATCTTCCTCTGCTTTAAGATACATACCATGAAACTGCTCCCTTGCCTTTTCTACCATCCCCCGATAAGGCTTAAGAGTTTTCTCATCAAGTTTTTCTGAGCTTACATATACATTGAAGAACTGATTGAAACGGAGCAGATCCCTGTGATTCCTGTATAGCTCCATAAATGATGAAAGAAAGGATGCCAAACCAAGCTTGCGGATACGGACTGTAGAGATTGAGGTAATGATGATGAAATGTAAATCAAAGCTCATCAATAATTTCCTTTGCAGATTTCACAATATCCTTAGAAAAACCCTCTGCTATAAGATTTTTCTGAGTTTCACCACTCTTCAAACGCCTAATTGCAGTAGCTAATTCTGTAGCTCCTTTTGTTACACCTTTAGATAATGCTGCATCTAATTCGGGTTTCATTAAAGTATTAAGGGCTTCACACACTTCGGGCACCTCATTTAACTGTTTGATTTGTTTAATGTCTTTCCCTTTGGTTGATTTTATTTTATCATTATTAGAGCAATGATACAACGGGGAAAATTGAAGCAGGCGGATATAATCTTTATCAAGCAGGCGAAGGCTTGATGTGTTCTATACAATTGAATCAAGGCAACGCCGTCAGGCGTTGTTTCCTTTACAGTTTGCCATTTAATTGGAACCAAAGAGAGTGTCATTTGGCCATTGCGATTTTGGGCTCTTCTTTTACTTTTTCGTTCTTCTTTGAATCAGTCTTAGTGTTGGTGTTGGTTTTGACATTATTCTTGATTTTGTCTGTTTTATTTTCCTGCAGTTTTGCCGGATCGATGCCCTTGTTCTGATTCAGCTGATTCTGAAGCTCATTCAGGTTAGTCTGCTTTACCTTACTTGGACGTTCCGGTTCTTCTGTACGTATAGCCTCATTTTTTAAATATCCTGAATCAGCAGGATAGTATTCATTTAAAAGTGGAATATCTGACTTTCCAACTTTATTGATAGGGTCGTTTTTATCGATTTTCACATTTGAAATACCTTCCTCTATGCCTTTAAAGTAATCCGTACCACAGTATATCATCCCCTTTAACTCTCGTTACCACCCATCATGACCTGTTCTTCAGACAGGAACTGGGCCTCATCAACTAAACTTTTAAAAACAGAAAAGGTGCAGAGCAAAACAACTCTACACCCAATCAACTATAATTCAAACTGCGAAGCTGTCAGTTTAGTTTGCACCTTTCGCTATTTTTCTTTTTCACTTATAATCCTAAGCTTTGAATTTCCACAGGCCGATACCTAGGGGCTTATTGTCCCTGAAAATGATCCTCTGTCAAAGAAGAAATCTATCCGTATTGATGACCTCATAGGATTACCATTGTTCTGCTCAGCTCAGGCATGGAATAGGGATATCAAAAGATGGGCCGGAAGCAGATTTTCAGACTTACAGCTTGAAGGCTCCTTTAGGCTTTCCTACAATGGCTCCATATTTACGATGGAGGGATTAGGATATCTGCTCACCCTCTTAACAACAAGTCCCAGCCGATTACAAAGTTTCGAACTATCGTCAAAGAAGTATTCCTCTTTTTCTGTAATTCCTGCAAGTACTGCCAGGGCAAGATCATCACCAGATGAGGTTATATCATACCGTGTACCGCCGTACCTTATTGTCCACTCTGCCAGCTCTGTTTGACATGAATACTCACATACTGCCTGTATCCGCGGCATTTCCAATTTTGGAAGCAGCAGCCCCATGATTTCTTCAAAGACTAACTGAACACGGTTGGCCATTTTCGGTAAAATACAATTCTTCTCACACCATGCCCGGATTTTCCCGGCCATACCCAAAAAGTCATAATCGATACTTTCGATATTCAGTTCCAGTACCTGCAATCTGTGTACAAACCGGCGGGTATTCTCCCGCTCAGGATGATCAAAGATCTGTTCCGGCGAACCATCCTCGTAAATGCCGCCTTCGTCCATATAAAACACTCGGTTGGAGATTGCCCTTGCAAAGTTCATCTCGTGCGTGACGATCATCATCGTCTTACCGGTCTTTGCCAAATCTTTTATTACCGCCTGTACCTCGCCTACCATTGTAGGATCCAAAGCACTGGTAGGTTCATCCAGCAAGATCACATCAGGATCCATTGCCAGTGTCCGCGCAATGGCGATACGCTGCTTCTGACCGCCGGAAAGTTCATCCGGATAGTTAAGCGCTTTCTCTGCAAGCCCCACCATTCTGAGCAGCCGCATACCCGTGTCATATGCCTCATATCTGGACTTTCCCAGAAGATCCATCGGAGCCATCATTATGTTTTCAATCACTGTCTTGTGTCCGAACAGATTAAAGCTCTGGAACACCATTCCCATCTTCTGTCGAACCTTATTTATGTCACACTTAGGATCAGTGATTTCCTGGTCATCCACCCATATCTTTCCTGACGTAGGTTTCTCCAGCAGGTTTATGCATCTAAGCAGTGTACTCTTGCCCGTGCCGGAGGGACCAATGACAGAAATCACATCACCGTTTCGGATTTCAACACTTACATCCTTCAGAGGCGTAACGTTCGAATATTCCTTCTTCAAATGCTCAATCTTAATCATTTGTCTTGACCTCCTTCAGAATATCTTCTCTCTTACGCCGCTTCGGATTGAGATTGATGCTGATCCGGCTGACAAGAAAGCCAATCAGTCCTTCCAGAACGAAATAAATGACTGTAACAGCAATCAGCGGGAAGAAAGCCTCATAGGTACGACTGCGCACAATGTCACCCATCTTGGTCAGATCCTGTACAGCGATATAACCCACAATAGCTGTAGCTTTTATAAGACCAACTATCTCGCCCTTATATGCGGGAAGCACGTGTGGTAGCGCCTGGGGCAGTATTATCCTGAAGAAGGTCCTTCGATTTGAATATCCCAGAGCGTATGCGGCTTCATACTGTCCGCTATCCACTGCACCGACACCCATTTTCAGGAGACCAAATACTGACGCTCCAAAGGTTAGCGTGAAACCGATCACCGCAACTACTACTCCGCTTATATCCACGTTGCCAAAGATGATATAATACAGTATCATAAGCAGTACAACCATCGGCATGCCCTGTACCACCCAAAGGCAGAGATGGGTAAAGTGATTTGCTACGGGATTTCCGTTGCGGCAGAGCATGAACATGGTAAAGCCAAGAACCGTGCCACACAGGATTGTAAGGAGCGTGATGAGTAATGTAGTCAGAATCCCATCCACAAACAGCAGCCAACGGTTCTCCCTGAGAAATGTCTTGTAAAAGCTGTCCCTGATTCCGCCAAAGAAAGAGAGCTCTGCCGGCTCAGCAACTGTCTCCGATGCGTTCTGCTCCTTCAAAACAGCAATCCTGGAGCTGCTTTCATAGGTCGGGTCCGAATAAAGCACGCTTTGCGCCCGCTCGGGTGTATAAGCGATACCACTGCACGCAAAATCTACCTTACATGTAACAACGGAAGGGATGATTCCAGAAAAATCCATGGGCTCAACCTTCAATCCATAACCGTATTCCTTACAGAACCGTACAACCGTATCAATATCAAGACCGACAATTTTATCATCTTTAACATATACAAAGGGAACCATAGAGTTATCTGCAGCCATCTTCAGAGTACCGTTCGTTGCCGGCAGCGTATACAGATCCGGAACAACGCGCTTTGATTCATCCGTTCCAAACCATGTTTCCTGAATCTCATCATATGTGCCGTTTTCCCGGATTTTACGGATATATTCGTTGAACTGGTCACAGAGCGCCTGTCCTTTATCTGTCATTGGGAAGACAGCCCCTATCTGCATGCCGTCGCCAAGAGGCTCATCCAGACATGCAAGATCCTGATTTTCAGCCATATAGTATCTTATAATGGCTTCCGGTTCCGCATATGCATCTATCTTGTGTGTCCGCAGGGCATTCAGCATATCTACCGAGGTATTGAAGTAGAATATCTCGGCATCAGGGAATCGCTCTTCAAGCTGTGCAACCTGAATACTTCCGGTTGTTGCTCCTATACGCCCATGTTCAAGATCTGAAAAACCGGTTATCTGATTCCCTGCAAGATGTTCTGCCTGCTTTGCCCTTACGATCAGTACAAAGGCTGCGGGATAGTACTCCACAAAATCAACAGCCTGCGCCCGTTCCTCAGTTATAATTATTGACCCTGCGCCAATGTCAGCTTTACCCGACTGCACTGAGGCAAGTATGGCGGAAAACTCCATGCCGGTAAATTCCACATGCATATCAAGTTCTCTTGCGATCATCAGGATAATTTCGAGGTCAAAACCCTTTAGCTCACCGTCTCCGCCGACATAGCTCATTGGTTCCAGTGTGTCACATGCCGCCACATGCACAGTGCCATTTTTGCCTGCCCAATTCTGATCGGGCAAAGTTTTAATGTTTTCATCTGCTCCTGTCCACTTTTCCCATGCAGCTTCCACATCCTCTTTAGGCATGTTGTCAAAAACCATCTGCCACTCATCCCTCCGGGAATCGCCCTTGGCAAAAGCAAATCCGAACTCTCCGCCTTTTAACTCCTGAGGAAAAAGAGCGAGCCCGGGGCTGCGGTTGACTGCAAGAGCCGCAATAGCATTATTTGTCAAAACAGCATCTGTCTTACCGGATTGCAGAGCCAAAAGCATGTCCGGAGTACTGTTAAAAGAAGTGAACTCACCAACATCCGGATTTTTGCTCCTCACAAGTTCTTCAAAGGGTGCGCCTGTAAGCATTGATACCTTCTTACCGGTCAGGTCAGAATACTATGTATATTCCGGCTGGCCTGTGCCCGCAAAAGAAACTGCGTCAAAACCTGCAGCAAACATTGTTATAAAAAGCAGTACAGCAAAAAGTTTACGTATGTTTTTTTTCATCCTGTAACCTTTCTTTATACTCTTACACGCTTTTTACCTATAGCGATTGCATCCTCCGGACATACAAGCCGACACAGATGACAACCCACACATTTGCTTCCATCAAGTTTTGGCTTGCGATCATCAAATCTGATTGCCTGATGCCCTCCATCATTACAGGATATAACGCATCTTCCGCAACCATTGCATTTCGAAAGATCAAACGCAGGAAAAAGAATCGTGCCTCGATCAAGAACATCAGTCGTATCACTTACACTGTCAAGTCCGGCTCCGATAATATCTTTTACAGACCTTATTCCCATCTGCGTCAGATAGTAATTCAGACCTGCTTTCAAATCATCAATTATTCTATAGCCGTACTGCATTACAGCGGTTGTTATCTGAATTGAACCGGCTCCCATAAGTATAAACTCAAGGGCATCTCTCCATGTCTCAATCCCGCCCATCCCACTGATATGCATATCTTTAAGCGCAGGATTCTGACCAATCTCAGCGATAAACCTGAGTGC
This sequence comes from uncultured Eubacterium sp., assembly GCA_905236215.1. GTDB lineage: Bacteria > Bacillota > Clostridia > Lachnospirales > Lachnospiraceae > RUG14243. Next base: position 6,204 of record CAJOOT010000263.1, on the reverse strand, counting down.
TATAGGCTTTACGGCGTTTCCACTGTAGCCTCCTACTGCCGATTTACCCTTCACAGCCGGAGCTGATACATATGTATACGGACTTACACCAACAATGCTTTTTATCGTATTGATTGCAGCTATACCGTCTGCACCACCAAGCAATGCTGCTTCTGCAGCAGGGCTCATCGCTGCAACATTTGGCGTGAGCTTTGCGAGTACCGGAATTGTAGTACTCGCTTTTGCAGCTTTTGTAAATCTTTCCACCAGTTCAGGTACCTGACCTATATCAGAACCAAGTCCGTCCTCCTGCATGTTAGGGCATGAAAAATTAAGTTCCACAGCATCAGCACCATTTTCTTCGCAGAGTTTTGCCAGTGATTCCCATTCAGCCTCATCCTGCCCCATGATCGATGCCAAAATAATTTTTGAAGGATAGTTCTGCTTGAGCCTTCTGAATATATCCATATTTTCAGCAATACTGTGGTCGGAAAGCTGCTCAATGTTTTTAAATCCTAATATGCTTCCGTTATCCCCTTTTATCGCAGAAAACCGCGGAGATGCTTCATGTATATCCAATGTACTGATAGTTTTAAAACATGCACCTGCCCAGCCCGCTTCAAAAGCTCTTGCGCACATATCATAAGTAGATGCAACCACCGATGAGGATAAAAGATACGGATTTTCAAGCGGTACACCACATAGGTCGCATTTCATTCTTTCTTCATTCTCAGGTATATCTATTTCTGCAGAAGGCCGAACCTTTTCATAAAGGTCAGTTATCAGCCTTTTTATAGGAACACTTCCACTGCTTATGCATGCTGATTCACATGGTGCTTCACATTCCACACAGGCATTTTTATCAGGAAGCTTTTTCGCTGCAACATCCTGATTGTCAAACCAGATTCCCAATAGTGCTCCTGCCGGATCCATAACAGGACACGAGTTACTGCAGGGTGCGTCTTTGCATAATACGCACGAAATCATATCTGACCGATTAATTACCTTTTTTATCAGCATGCAGTTCCCTCCTCGCTAATCAGCACATAGCCAAACAACTTTTTAAGACCGGGCTTTGTTATTACCTATACAGTTAACTATACTTAGTCTATTTTGTTCACTCAATGAGGTGTTCCAGAATGTCAAAGCTTGATTTTTGATACAATTGACAAACAATACAACTTCTCCTTAATCTCATGACTTTCCGGACAAAGAAATCGGAATTTTGTCCGGAACCGTCACTGTCACTACAGTTCCACCGCCTTCACCAGATGCGATCATCAGGCAGCCACCACATATTATCTCAAGCCTTTGCTGAATGTTTTTAAGCGCAATATGCGGCTTACTGTCATCAACATGTTCAAAACCTCTGCCATTATCCGAAACGATGATCTCGCTGCCGGATTCCGTTTTTTTCGTTTGTATGGAAATGCGAAACACTCCGGCATACGGATTCCTGCCGTGTTTGATGGAATTTTCAACGATGGGTTGCAGTGTCAGCGGCGGCACACGAAAACAGGTATACTGTATGTCGTAATCAATGGAAAGGCTGTCTTCATAGGAAGCCTGCTCTACAGCAAGATAGGCACGGGTATGTTCTAATTCAGAAGAAAATGGAATGGGCTCACTACTTGCGATAGCAGTAAAATTTTTTCGAAGATAGGTGGTAAAATCCAATGTAACCCTTTGGGCTAAATCGGGATTTTGTTTGCAGAGGCAGTAGATACTCGTCATGGTGTTGTATATGAAGTGTGGTCGCATTTGCAGCACCATTATGCTGGTACGTTGATTGGCAATTTCCTGCTGCTGCCTGGCAATCTCCCTCTGACGGCCCAGATCCCTTTCAATATGATCAGACAGTATGAGACTATACATCACCATAACCGAAAAGACTATGCTGATATCAATAAGTGGGTAAATTTCGATAAACATCTGTACAAACAGGGCAATTGTTGTAGGTATCAGTGCAATAAGAAAGCTTTGATATTCTTTGCGTGAAAGCAGCCTCCGACGCCGTATCACGGCTATTAGGGTAATTAGTGAAGCTCCGTTTACCGGAGTAAGAAGAAGCGGATACCAGGGACCACGGTAATAATTCATATCAGGCGTAATATAGTAGAAACTATTGATGAACGGTGCGATTGCAATCATGACAAGAAATACTATCCATAACCCAGATGCAATGTGAAGGATCTTACCATTACGAACGCTTTCTCCGCAACAGTGCAACAGATAAGCCGTCATCATAGGAATCGGCAGCGAAAGCAGTACAGATTCAAGTGACATTACAAAATGTACTCCGGCAACAGGGACGATATTAAAATAATTCATGACCGTTTCGATAAAACCGAGCAGGCATAACAGAATAAGAACAACAAAAAGAATCCGGAAAAAACGCATACTCCAACGGTCGATGCCCGGCATGATGGCGGTGAACCACAGTCCCTGCATACTTAACATCAAAGATGCGCCTATCATAAAGAAGTAAAATAAATCAACCCAGTTTTTCATTTTCCGCACCTCCCAGTTGAAATGGATAGCGCAGCTTTTTAAGCTGTTCTTTTACATCCTCTGTGGTCAGGGGCTTAAGCATGAATCCGCTGGCTTTGGTTTTCCATGCATCAAGGGAATATTCGGCATAGGCGGTCAGAAACACAATGTTAGTATGGGGATTGATTTCCAGCAGCATACTGCAAAGATCAAATCCGCTTGCCGTCCCCAGCTCAATATCCAGAAAAGCCAGCAGCACACGATTCATTTTTGCGTACTCAATCGCTTCCTGTGGCCAGATAAAGCCTGTGATCGTAGCATTTGGAATGACTTCACCTAAAACAGCCAATCCATCTGAAAGAATAACTTTGCTGTCTTCTACCATGATAACATTAGGACTTTCTTCACTCTGAGCCACAAGTTGAAACAACTCATTGGCGTCTACACCAAGGCAATATGCAAGACGCGTTATCATTGCAGCATCCGGCAGCCGACTGGCATTTTCCCAACGTGCGATTGTAGAATGGTTGACAAACATCTGTTGTCCGAGCTGTTTCTGAGAAAGCCCCTTTTCCTCTCTCAGTTTTCGCAAAGTTTTCGCAAATATAAAATTCAATATGGTGTACCTCCACTCCCAGATACCCTTAAATTAACAGGCAATGCATACAAAACAAATCAGGTTTGACATTCTGGAAACTCTCCTTGTATTTAACAATTATTATACTATACATTTAATTTAGCAGCACGACTTTCAGACGTAATTCAAAATTTTAGGAAAGGAAGCGTATAATGTTTAAAATCGAAAAGTTTAATCCGGATGCAGAGGCAAAAAGCTTAAAACTTAGCAAAATGTTGTTCCATGAAGCATTAAAAGAAGACTTGGAGAGTAAAATGCGTTTTCATGTCATCAATGACAAGGGCGAAAACTTCGACATTGTCTATTGGGACAACGATGATGACCTGGAACCTAGCGATGCCTATCCCAAGTATGTTAAGCCGCCTTACATGGTAAAATACCTTAATTATGACGAAACCGACAGAAACACTCTGTACCTCGACTATTTTAACGGACTAAACAGCTGTGTTTTTGATGAACTGAACGAATATTCCATAGTATTGACCAGTGTAATACTTTCTTTCACTGAAATGGATGTATATTGTCCGGATGAAAGAATATACTGGTTCGTGGAAGAAAATCCCAGACTCCATATCGTTAAAGAACTTCCTGAAAATCGATTTGAAAAAGACGTTTTTTATATTCAGGAAGAAAGAAGATGCGGTCTTGAAGATAACAATTTCAACCGTCTGAGTCCTACCTACGCTTTTCACAACATTTCTTTCTACAGTGGATGTTAAATGGAAATGATTTCTCAAATTACCGGTTCTTCACACTGCCCATCAATGACACAGGCGGAATAGGGGCTGTTCTTTCCAGCTACAAATCCAACCAGCTTGCAGCCGAGACTTTTGGACTTAAGTTTGTTTCCCCTGATGCGGACCATTTTGGAAAGTTCCCCAGAAGTATGGTAGAGAAATACTTCGCTGTAGACATCTGGGATTCTGAGGCTAACAAAGAGAATACACTTATGGTTCCAAATCTGGTCATATTATATAAAACAAAATTTTATGTCAGCCTGCATTCATCACTCGATATTGATTCCATTGCTCCCGGCTTCAAGGAAGAAATGGATGAATACTATGATGCCGTTTTAGGAGGGAAGAAGACCTTAGGTATACTGATCCGCGGATCTGACTATATCTCCACTGGTTTATGGGGAGTAAGAAAAATGGCGACCGTAGAACAAATGATACCTAAGATCCACCAGTGGATGGATGACTACGGCTATGAAAAGCTGTTTCTCGCCACAGAAGATACTGATATCCTCTCAAGCATGCGTAAGGAATTTGGCAAAAAGCTTATCGCTCTGTCACAAAAACGACTTTCAGTCAAAAGTCTTCGTACCGGACAGGTTATTTCAGAATATGAAAAGGAAACCGGTGGAGATGATTACACCTCTAAACTTGAAGATACCACGATCAACTACTTTTATGCCCTATATATCCTCTCCCGTTGTAATGCTTTCCTCTGCTCGGGTCAGTGCAACGGTTGGGACAATGTACTCAGCTTAAACAATGGAAAATTTGAACGATACTATAAGTTTACCGTAGGAATCACCGGCGATCCTATGACAGAGGATTGGAAAGAGATAAAGCAGATCACGGCCGGTATGTTCGCACGTGCGGCTTATCCGTCAGACAAGGCATTCTTTATGACATATCGCTTTGATCTGGCTGAGTCTGTGAATCCAGACGTCATTAAAGACGCATGGGATAAAACCCTGATGGTCTATCCTTATATGAGCTATGCGGTAGTTGCACGAGACGGCAGGATGCTGCTTACGGAAAATCCTTTACCATTTGTAATTAAGGAGACCGGCGAGATTGTTGAACCTTTTGAAAGAGCAGGCAATTTCCACATGGTTACCTTCTGTTACCTTGGACAGACTCTGTGGATCTACGCGGATCATGTGCCTCTTGACGGAACCGGCTTTAATTATGTGCTGGAAACCTTCTTCTACCATTACTATTGCCTTTTGGACAATGTGGAATATGCTGTTCCTGAGGGTGTGTTCACTGAGAAAGACGGTGAAGTGCCGGGACAGGATGTAGACGGCTATCGCAAAGTGGATGCTATCGATCCTTCCGCTATCATGGGCAATATTGCTGGTGAGGATTGCTTTGTTGCACCGGAATGCTCAAAGGAAGGCGTATTTGCCAACAAAGCGGATTGCCGTGCTTACTGCCTGTCTGTACCGAGTACAGAACTCATGACACATGCGAAAGAGGCAGGCGGCAGCCCTATGTCCGTGCTGGCTATCACATTTGCAAAAGCCATACAGAATGTACATCCGGAAAATGCTCTTCCTGTCAAGGTGATGTCTCCTGTAAGCATCCGAAAGGTAATGGGCAACAATACATCACTTCTTCATCAGGTAGTACATGCCCAGTATAGCTTTAAAGTATCGGACCTGACATCTGTAAGTGATGAGGAACTGAATCAGACCTATAGGACATTCCTTAGGGGCTTCTCTTCTGAACAGAATATCCGTATGCTTTGTGGTGTCTATCGCGGTATTTGCGAAGGCTATTCAACGGCTTTTTCTTACGGCGCATTAGACAAGATTACTTCGGAACAACGCGGCAAAATGGGCGCTTCCGTGTCTGTAAGTTATATTGGATCTCTCCGCACAAGTGACTACGGCAAAAGAATCCGCATTACAGCCTTCCATGTAATGCCTGAAAAGGGCATTATGCTGCAGGTGACAGAAGTTGGTGATATCTTCTATATCGACTGGTATCAGGGTTTCCACGATGCAGCCTATATTCGGGCAATGCGTGATGAGTTGGCAAAAATGGGAATGAAAGATCTGAGAATAGAACGGATAGAATAAATAGTTTTCACAGTGACTAACCCCACGGACTTGCCGTGGGGTTAGTCACTATTTTTATTTATTATTTACATAAAAACTTATCAGATAAAGTAAACATAATTCTCTTTTCTGAGAGCAGCTGCTTTGGCAGGTTCACCTTGATATCCAAGAGCACAATGTCCGATGCCTTCATAATCGCCTTCAATTCCAAGCTTTTTAAGTATCGACTTTCCGAATTCAGAGTCGAATTCCTCTTTTGCCCTGTGAATCCAGATACTTCCAATACCAAGACTCTCAGCTGCAT
>CAJOOT010000262.1 GCA_905236215.1 uncultured Eubacterium sp. | reverse complement strand
TGGGATATACCAAACGGCCTTTTATTACTGTATCGTTGATCTTTATGGGACTGAAAAGTCTGCTGTGATTCATGATGTTTCCTCCTACAAGAATCCGACCGGTAAATTCCGGTCGGATAATTTTTTATTTCAGCTGCGCTGTCGCAAACCTTGCACCAAGTCTCGCGGAACGAGACTTTAATTTTTATGTAAACCTATTTCTTCGCAAGTGCAGCAGCATTTCGTCCTGCTATACGACCGCTGTTTATTGAATATGAAAGCGCACTGCCGAACAGATACTGACCACAATAATCATTTGACTGCCATCCGGATGTGATAACTCCGGCTGCGTAAAGCCCTTCGATGGGATCATATTGCTTGTCAAGAACCTGTGTCTTGTGATCAATCCTTACAGGGCCTACGGTATCTACCGCTATTCCCATATGCATAATGGCATAATACGGGCCTTTTTTTATAGGACGTAAAAATCTTCTCTTTTTGTTAAAATCCTCATCATAACCCTGATCACAATATCTGTTGTAATTGTTGATTTCTTCCTGTAACGCTTCTTCCTTACAGCCTATCCATGCTGCAATCTCTCCTATGGTATCGGCTACAACACAGGCATCGGGAGCCTTTTGAGCCATCTTTTTGAAATCCTCACGGATATTGGGAATAGCACAGCCTCTCACATTATCGCCCTTGCACAATTCAAAGCCGTGTTCGCTCATATACTGCATGATATCATCATCAAAAACAGCATATGCTCTTACTCCGGGCTGCATCATAAGAGCATTTGTCATGATCTGAAGGATTTCCCCGGCGGTTTCTTCCACAAAGCGATGTCCTTTCTTGTTTACCCACATATGATATGGTTCCCTGACAAACTCAGAGAGCATACGCGGAGCTTTATCGGAAGCAGCGCATCCCTCACGTATAAGGGTAATATAATCTTCAAGGGCACCTCCCGCATTCTCTACAAGCCCTATTCCATCACCGGTATTATCCTTTATCATAAATCCGCCAAAGCTTTCAGAGCTGTATGCAGGATAATATTCACGTACCTTTTCCTCTACAGGAAGAAAACCACCTGTAGTAACAATAATACTCTTGGCATTGACTATAAGCTCTTTTCCGTCATGAACAGCTCTTACTCCGACAGCTTTATTATCTTTCATAAGAATCTCTTCTACCTTGGTCTCAAAATATGGTTTAAGTCCCTTTTCAAGAGCATCTCTAAAAAGTGCGCTCATTGCCTTTGCCATATTTCCGCCGACTACACAATGCCAGGTAGGATCCTGATTGTAATGCATCCTTGTGGTAGTGTTTACTTCAAATTGAATGCCTCTCTTCATAATCCAGTCTATGGTATCTCCGGACTGATTGATATATGCACGAAGAAGTTTCCCGTTGACACGGTCATAGTGATGCCAGCGCATTGCATTCGTGAATATCTCATCCTTGTCGGTATAAACAAAGGCCTTTCTCAAAACGTCCGTCTCGCATCCGAAGATGCCGCGAGCCATTATTGCATTACCTCCGGCTTTGTTCCTCTTCTCAAGAAGAACCACTCTTGCACCGTCTTCAAGTGCCTGAAGGCAGGCCGGTATTCCGGCGCCTCCGCCTCCTATTACAACAACATCGGTATCAATAACTCCGTTTTCAGGAACCTCGGCTGAATCCACCTTAGGTATGCCGGCCGGCATAAAACCGGGCGCCATTTCATCCTTCTGTTTATTATCTTCTGCCATGATTTTTTCCTTTCCTTTAATCAGTTGATGAGTGCCACATGCTAATCATATGGCACTCACGCTTTGTGTGTTAAGGTTTTATGTTAGGATGTGTTATGTTAACTATCATTCATGATAATCGTTTGTATTTTTTTCCATCCTGTCATGTCTCTCCTGAAGCTTCTCTCGAATGTCGGCTATCTGGTTCTTCTTGATGGGATAGAGCAATACAGCGATAAACGATACTCCTGCGAATACAGCCGGAAGTGCAAATCTAAGAACAGCTACCGCGCTTGCCATTTCCTGAGTGACATCGATTGTAACAGGTCCCATACCTTCAAATCCTGCCCACTGAAGTCCTATACCTGCTATTGTGGCAGCAAGACCGGCCGCCAGTTTCATAAGGAACGAAACTATAGCAAAAATTGTAGCATCAGCACGCACTTCGTTTTCATACTCAAACTTATCAGCAACTTCAAAGCAGAGGTTGATAACGTTTATCTGAAGAATACCTGTCAATACGTTGACCATTATCAGAAGAATCAGATAAAGGGGTATCGATATATTACCCGCAAAATAACAGAACAAAAGAAGCAGGCAATAGACAGGCACGCCT
>CAJOOT010000261.1 GCA_905236215.1 uncultured Eubacterium sp. | reverse complement strand
TCTGTTGGATCGCGGGAAGACCTCAAGAAGATGAGCGGAAGAGAAGATGCCCTTACCGTAGAGCTTCATCGTCCTTATATAGATGATTTCATCTGCAAATGCCCGGAGTGCGGCAAAGATATGCATCGCGTGCAGGAGGTTATCGACTGCTGGTTTGATTCTGGTGCTATGCCCTTTGCGCAGCATCACTATCCATTTGAAAATAAGGAGAAGTTTGAGCAGCAATTCCCGGCAGCTTTTATATCGGAAGCCGTGGATCAGACCAGAGGCTGGTTCTACTCGCTTATGGCAGAAGGAACATTGCTATTTAACAAATCTCCGTATGAAAATGTTATCGTACTGGGACACGTTCAGGATGAAAACGGCCAGAAAATGAGTAAGTCCAAGGGCAACGCCGTAGATCCATTTGAGGCTCTTGATAAGTACGGTGCTGATGCCGTGCGCTGGTATTTTTATGTAAACTCGGCCCCCTGGCTTCCAAATCGTTTCCACGGAGGAGCCGTTGTGGAAGGTCAGAGAAAGTTCATGGGAACGCTGTGGAACACCTATGCGTTCTACGTGCTTTATGCCAATATAGATAAATTTGATGCTACCGGGTATGAGCTTGAATATGATAAGCTTCCTGTTATGGACAAGTGGCTGCTTTCAAGGCTAAATACCCTCGTAAGAGAGGTGGACGGCGATCTTTCGGATTACAAAATCCCCGAGGCAGGTCGTGCTCTTCAGGAATTTGTAGATGACTTAAGCAACTGGTATGTGCGTCGTTGTCGCGCCCGTTTCTGGGCAAAGGGTATGGAGCAGGATAAGATCAATGCATATCTTACGCTTTACACTGCTCTTGTAACTGTAGCCAAGGCAGCAGCACCGATGATACCGTTTATGGCGGAACAGATTTATGTCAACCTAGTCGGCAGCCTGGACAAATCGGCTCCCGAATCAGTACATCTCTGCGATTATCCGGTTTGCGATGAATCCATGATAGATACTGCTCTTGAAGAAAAGATGGATGCAGTCCTTCATATAGTAACCCTGGGACGTGCAGCCAGAAACGAAGCCAACATCAAGAACCGTCAGCCGGCTCAGAAGATTATAGTTCAAAGTCCGATTGAGCTTGAAGAATTCTATACGGATATCATTGCAGAAGAGCTTAATGTAAAAGAAACCGAGTTCACGGATGATGCGGCGAGGTATACGAGCTATTCCTTTAAACCGCAGCTTCGAACTGTAGGTCCTAAGTATGGCAAGCAGCTTGGCGCCATCAAAAAGGCTTTGTCTGAAATCAGTGATGGTAACGCAGCCATGGCAGAACTTCGCAAAAACGGTGTCCTGAAGCTTCCTGAGGCAGGTGAGAATGTTGAGCTTACCGAAGAAGATCTTCTTATTGACGTGGCACAGACTGAAGGCTATCAGGCAGCTTCCGACGGAGCTTATACTGCGGTGCTTTATACTGTACTTTCAGATGAGCTTATAGAAGAGGGTTTTGTGCGCGAGATAGTAAGCAAGATTCAAACTATGAGAAAAGAAGCCGATTTTGAGGTGACAGATCGTATTACAGTGGAATATAATGGAACGGATAAAATAAACGATGTTTTTGAGAGAAATTCGGAGACAATAGCATCTGAAGTTCTTGCAGACAGTATAAATGCCGCCGAGGCTTGCGGCGGATATTCCAAGGACTGGAAGATAAACAACGAAACGGTAAAACTGTCGGTAACAAAGGCATAAAACAATAAAATTACTGTCATTTACACAATGGAGAAAGGAACTAGATATGAAGAGAGATGATATAAATCGTATTCTCATTATCGGATCAGGTCCTATTATTATAGGACAGGCGTGTGAGTTTGATTATTCAGGTACACAGGCCTGTAAGGCGTTGAGGAAGCTTGGATACGAGATCATATTGGTCAATTCGAATCCGGCAACCATCATGACAGACACATCCACGGCAGACGTTACCTATGTAGAGCCGCTTAATGTTGAAAGGCTTACTCAGATCATAGAAAAAGAGCGCCCCGATGCATTACTCCCGAATCTTGGAGGCCAGTCGGGTCTTAATCTCTGCGCAGAGCTCGACAAGGCAGGTGTTTTGGAAAAATACGGCGTCAATGTCATTGGTGTTCAGGTGGATGCCATAGAGCGCGGCGAAGACAGAATAGAGTTTAAGGAAACCATGGATGAGCTGGGCATTGAAATGGCAAGAAGCCAGGTGGCCTATTCTGTAGACGAGGCAGTCGACATCGCTTCCAAACTCGGATTTCCGGTGGTTTTGCGCCCTGCATATACTATGGGCGGCGCAGGCGGCGGTCTTGTATATAATGTTGATGAACTCAAAGTCGTATGTGAGCGAGGTCTACAGGCGTCTCTTGTACACCAGGTACTCGTAGAAGAGTCCATTCTGGGGTGGGAAGAGCTTGAGCTTGAGGTGGTCCGTGATTCCAAGGGCAAGATGATAACTGTATGCTTCATCGAAAATATAGATCCTATGGGTGTTCATACCGGGGATTCTTTCTGCTCTGCACCGATGCTCACGATCTCCGAAGATGTTCAGAAGGAGCTTCAGAGACAGGCCTATAAGATTGTAGACAAGGTGCAGGTGATTGGCGGCTGCAACTGTCAGTTTGCGCATGATCCCAAGAGCGGACGCATAATCGTAATAGAGATAAACCCCAGAACATCGCGCTCTTCGGCACTGGCATCAAAGGCTACAGGCTTCCCTATCGCTTTTGTGTCCGCCATGCTTGCGTGCGGTCTCAACTTAGAGGATATAGAATGCGGTAAGTACGGCACTCTCGACAAATATGTACCGGGAGATTATATCCCCGCAAAAGACGGTAAACCCGATGAAGGCTATGTGGTCATCAAATTTGCCAGATGGGCTTTTGAAAAATTTAAAGGTGTAAATGACCAACTTGGTACACAGATGCGCGCAGTAGGCGAAGTCATGAGTATTGGAAAGAACTACAAAGAAGCTTTCCAGAAGGCCATAAGATCTTTGGAAAAAGGTCGATACGGCCTGGGCTTTGCCAAAGATTTTAATGAAAAGTCATTGGATGAACTTCTGGAGATGCTTAAAACACCGACATCCGAAAGACAGTTTATTATGTATGAAGCCCTTCGCAAAGGTGCAAGTGTAGAAAAGCTCTACGAACTTACAAAGATCAAGCACTATTTCATTGAGCAGATGAAAGAGCTTGTGGAAGAAGAAGAAAACATTATGTCAACCACGCCCGAAGGATCGGTTCCCTCTGATGATGTGTTGGTTAAGGCTAAGAAAGATGGATTCTCAGATCGTTATCTCTCTATGCTGGTTGGTGTACCGGAAGAAGAAATCAGAAATGCCCGCATACGTGCAGGCGCAGTAGAGCGTTGGGAAGGCGTGCATGTATCCGGAACCAAGGACTCCGCCTATTACTTCAGTTCCTACAACCTGGATAAGGATACGGAGATAGAAGAATCGGGAAAGAAAAAAGTCATGATTCTGGGCGGTGGCCCGAACCGTATCGGTCAGGGTATTGAGTTCGACTACTGCTGTGTACATGCATCATTTGCACTAAAGGAGCTTGGCTTTGAGACTGTCATCGTAAACTGCAATCCGGAGACTGTTTCTACGGATTATGATACTTCTGACAAGCTTTATTTCGAGCCGCTTACCCTTGAAGATGTATTGTCGATATACGAGAAAGAACGTCCCGTAGGCGTGATTGCGCAGTTTGGAGGTCAGACACCTCTTAATCTTTCGTCAGATCTTAAAAAGTACGGAGTACACATCCTGGGTACTACTCCGGAGACTATAGATATGGCCGAAGACCGCGATCTTTTCCGAAACATGATGGATAAGCTTGAGATTCCGATGGCAGAATCGGGTATGGCAGCTACCGTGGAAGAAGCCAGGGAAATAGCCGCCAAAATAGGATATCCCGTTATGGTACGCCCGTCTTATGTTTTGGGCGGTCGCGGAATGGAAGTGGTACATGATGATGAGCAGATGGATCACTATATGGCAGAAGCCGTAGGTGT
>CAJOOT010000260.1 GCA_905236215.1 uncultured Eubacterium sp. | reverse complement strand
CCTTACCAAACATTGCTCATCCTCATAATGAGCGTTTGCATCATTATATCTTTCTCAATTGGAAAAGTAAAGAAAATAAAGAAAATACGCTACTGCATAACATTTCAAATATTGCGCCCTATCAGCCCGGATGATATAATAAGTTAGTCGCACAAACGTTGCTGAAAGGAGAGAATCTTGGATTCAAACACCATTCTCTATATTCACAAGGATTCCAAAAAAGAGCAATCCTACGAAAAAGCCTTATCTGATGAATACAGTGTTATTTCATGGCCAATCACTCAGAAAGGTCTGTTTAGAGAGCTTCCGGAATGTACCATCATCCTTATCACGGTAGACGATCTTAGTTCCTCTGAATATGAAAGGTTAGAGGACTTTCTTCTGATATTCCCGACTACATATATTCCTACCGTATTACTGGGATCCAAGATATTTCTCAAAGCCTTCCGCTCAAACGTCAAATATCCCGCCATGACGGAACTTGACTACATGAAGGCTGACTTTAATCTCAAAAAGAGCATCAAAGACATATTCAAAAAGATAAATGTCGAAAATGTAAAAAGAGAGAGCATAAAAAACAGTACAGATGCTCTTTTGGGTATTTACTCCAATGCGTTTGACGAACGCAACAAATACAGAAATCTCTTTAAAAATCTCTGCGAAGTTGAGTGCTATGATTCTGATGAGGATTATATCTACGCCGTAGGTCACAAACCTCCCGATGCCATTTTGCTCTCCTACTCTGCTGCGATATCTGATGACTACAAGCTGTTAAAAAGGACACGCGGTTCTTCAAAAGCGGCCGAAACTCCAATAATCCTGTTCGGTCCGTCGATTTCTCAATTCCAGTTCCAGGATCTTTTGCCGTTCAAACCAAACGGCTATCTTGTGAACGGTTCTTCCGATACGGACGCTATTTCCCTGTTGTCATCTCATCTGAACCGTAGCTGATATGAAAGATTAAGACGGAAAGACTTCTTTCATAAGGCTTTGGTACTCTTTGTATACTTCGTTGCCACTTAGTTCTTTCAGTACATCAAGTACTGAAAGATAGTACCATTTCTGCAGTTCTCTGTCTTTCTGATTGAACTTTTCCCACATCTTGTCTCCCAAAACAGCATGATCTTTTGCAGAAGCCCTCAAATTTGAGACTTTGTCCGCAAGTGCTATTCTCTTCGCATCATGAGGCGCGGACGCATATGAGGCTATTGCCTCAGTCTTACGCTGTTTCCACGTTTCGTGCGCGGGAAGCTCTTTTCTTTTGTCTTCTGTAACATATTCCACTATATGAGTCACATCGGGACCGAACCTTTCAGTAAGCTCCTTAAGAGTAACTTCTGTATCCTCTACAACATCATGAAGTGCCGCAGCTGCTATTACGTGGGCTTCATCTGTCATCTTGTGAACAAGCCCCGATACTTCAATAGCATGACTGACATATGGTATTACACCACCTTTTCTGTATTGTCCGTAATGCACCTGAGCTGCAAACTGCAATGCTTCCTCAACCAGATGTCTGTTCGTTTCTTCAAAATACGGAAATCTGGGCAGGCGGCCTTCTTCTACAGCCATCTCAATGCGTTCCTCATCACTTTGAGCTTCGGAAGGATCCGTATCAAAATAATAGCATCCGAAATACTTTCTATGCTCCGCATCGTACATCATGAGAGGACAGTCCGGACAGATCAGGTCATCCGCCGGAAGTTTTTTCATGACAGCCCTGCAATAAATAAATCCTCCCTCATCTTCTGAAAAAGGGTGTGTATAGCAGGAACAAAACTCAGTTTCGTTTTTTGGTATGGTAACAGACATAACATAAACCTCCCCGGAACATTTTCTACTTTAACTTTAACATATAATAATATATTGCAAAAGCAAAAATGAATTATTATAATATAAATGCTGTTATTTAGTATTACAGTTATTCATTTTTTATATCATTTAGGAGGTATTAGACCAATGGGAAGACTTGATAACAAGATTTGTATCGTAACTGGCGGAAACTCCGGTATCGGAAAGAAAACCGCCGAGATTTTCCTTAAAGAAGGCGGAAAGGTAGTTATCGCTGCTCGCCGCAAGGATGAAAACGACAAGACTGTTTCAGAACTTAGCCAGTTCGGCGAGATCAGCGCTGTAGAAGCCGATCTTACCAAGATGGAAGATTGCAAAAAGGTTGTAGACTACACTGCTGACAAATACGGCCGTATCGATGTTCTTGTCAACAATGCCGGTATTGCAGATAAACATAAGCCCATCAATCTTTGTGAAGAAGATTGGTATGATTATGTCTGCAAGATCGACCAGTATTCCGTATACTACATGAGCAAGTACGCACTTGTTCACATGGAAAAGCAGAAGAAAGGTTCCATCGTAAACATCTCTTCAATCGGTTCTCAGGGTGTGGCAGGCATCTCTTACTCAGCTGCAAAGGCTGCTGTTAATGCCATGACCAAGAACATCGCCATCTACTACTCCGCTACGGATATCCGTTGCAATGCTGTAGCTCCCGGACCGACACCGACACCCCTTAATGCTCCCGAAGCAGCTGCTACTTTTAACGCAGACTTCGCTGCTCTTTGCGGAAAGCACATTGATATCTCTCTTCCCGAAGCACAGACAGAAGACCAGGCTCTTGCATGCCTCTACTTTGCTTCTGATGAGTCCAAAGCGGTTACGGGACAGATTCTGTACGTAGATCACGGTACTACCATGTACTAAAAACCAAAACCCGGGATAATAGGGAGCCTCATATAGTGAGGCTCCTTTTTTGGTCGTTGCGCTTACCCAAACGCTTTTTATTCTACTAAAGGCCTGCCTTCTTTTCTCTATGACTATTGAAATAAACCCTTATACATCCTATAATATGATAAGAATAGGTTATTTTTTTCATAAAATTATCCGATAATTTAATTAGGAAGCTATACACAGTTGGTTTATCAGATTCTTATTGACTATAGGAACCGAATGTTTCCGGATAAAAGAAAGGATAAGCATATGGCATATAAACAGGCAGCGCAATATGACGCTAAAGAATTTATAGAAAAGCTCTCAGATATCAGAGAAACTGTAGCCACAGAAAGAAAGAAACGGCTGGCAGGCACGGCTACTTCCAGTATGCTTTCCACCTTCCACAGCGGCCAGGAAAATGCCCCGAGTAAGCGTGGCGCGAATACGCCAAGGGGCTTCGGCAACAAAAAGTGGTAGGTGCCTCTTCAGATGACATCCTCAGAAGGTATCTTCAAAGACATGGCTCTGTTGGTATAGGCCGGTTCAGTCGTGATTTCCCTGATTACGCTCACGTAATCAGGTATTGGGAATGTTTCCTCCGGAGAATCAAGCTCCACTTCAAGAATGGCCTGATGTTTCCAGAATTCAAAAAGATCTATTTCAAATATATGTCCGCTGTCGGGTATCCGACAACGGATTTTTTTTATCGTATTACTCCCCGGCACTTTGTCATTGAGAAGCTTCAGGTAGCATTTTTCATCCACCTCTTCCTCTATCTCGCGTCGGATAAACGTACTTACTTTTTTCTTTTGGGTATAGAAGTATCTTTTTTCTCCGTCATCCCAGGAACGCACTCTCCTGCCAAAACCGTCGTCGCCGTCCTTCAGATAATCCTGTACTATCTGTACAAATACGGCTCCTTCTTTTGCACGAAGGACATCCTTATCCGGATATCGTATTAAAAACCTTCTCTCAATCTCGAGTTTTTCCATGTTTATCCTGTATTCAAGTCTCGCTCAGTCTTTTAGCTTGGCATATGCCTTTTCAGCCGACTTCAGAGCCTTATAGTTTGTTACTTTCTTCTTTTCTTTTTTGGAAAGTGCATCATAAGCACTCCTGGCCTTTTTGATGGCTTTTCCGCTTTTTTTGTCCACAGTACCTATCTTATCGATAAGGCTGATAACCTTCTTGACGCTGTTGTCTGAATCGGTAAGTTTCTCGTATGCCTCTTCCGCAGACTTTAGCGTAGAATAATTGGACACAAGCGACTTCTGAGAATCACTCAAAGCATCGTAAGCCTTTCTGGCCTTTTCAATAGCACTTTTGCTATCCTTGGTAACATTACCGATTGCCTCTATCAGATTAATCACTTTAGAGGAGTTTTTGTAATATGTGACAGCAGCTGTCTGCTTACCTTCGGGATCGTATACCAGAACCGCAATGCCTTCATCTATGGCTTCATATATCTGCTTTGCGGCAGAATGCGGGAGATTAACGCAACCATGGGAACCACCCGTCATAAATATCGAGCCCCCAAATGAATATCTCCAGGTTGCATCATGCAGTCCCTGTCCATTAAAGAAGGGCATCCAATAATCAACAGGAGTGGAATAATTCTGGCCTCTTAAAGTAGCATTGCGCTGCTTATAGGCCACATAATAAGCCCCCAAAGAAGTAGCTCGCCCCTTTGAAACGCAACCGGAGACAAAATCAGATGAGACAATCTGTTCTCCGTCAATGTAGAGATAAAGATGCTGCTTGCTGATATTAACTTCCACATAGGTGTCTCCAAAATCCGCTCCGTCATGACTTTCGGCAGTCTGGGTATATACAACATCCCCCGTATAATCTTCACCCGACTCAATATACTCAAGAAGCTGCTTATATGTTGCATCCTGGTCAATCTTCCAACCGTAGGTTCCCGCCTTTACGGTGACAGTCTCTCCCCATGAGCTTTCCAGAGTTTTATCCTTGTCCACGGTATCATACCTTTCGGCAAGTTCCTTAACGTACCCCTTTGGGCCCTTCTTGTTGAAAGAAACCGACATATTGTCATAATCAAAATCAAGCCATTTGGTAATAACGGTGCCATCCACCACCTCGTTGGTCTTTCCGAAGGTATAAGTGATGGTGACTGAAGCATATTTATTGGCTGAATCAAGCATGGTCTTTGCAGCCTTAGAATCCGCCGGGTATGTCGGATTGATATAACAATCGGCATTTGACAGATTGAGGGTGTTCTTAACCCCGTTTAATGCATCCTTAACAGCCGTTACAAGGTTTTCCTCAATAATCTGTGTGCCATAAGTGCCATCAACAAGACTAAATTCTCCCTTTTTTGTATCAAATTCAGAAACAGTAGCATTTGTGGATTCTATCCATGTGCTTTCATCCATACACTTGAGATTGGCGATAACATTGTTTAATTTCTCTTCGTTATATGAAACAGCCCTTGAAACTTCTCTGTCCACAGACTCAAAGAAACATATGGGCCAGGTAAATGCATTCTGCTGAGATAATGCGTCATCGTAGCTGCTGTCAAAGGTGGCCTGTAGATCAATATCAGTGCCTTTTATCTGTTCGGATACGTCATTTCTCTCCTTTAAAGTGAGAGTATATCCGGAGACCTCCCGGGCAAACAGATCTTTGGCCTGGTCAGTGGTCATGTTTGACACGTCCACTCCGTTGATAGACGTGTTTGGCAGAAAATGTCCCGAATAATAAAATGCAGGGATAACGTAAGCCAATACAACAGCCGCAAAAAGCGTAACCAGAACCACAGCTATTTTCCCGCCTCGCTTCTTTGCCGGCTTTTTTTCTTCTCTGTTTTCTGTTTTTAAACCATCATCAGAACTGTTATTGCCATCGTTCCTTATGCTGTCCATAATTCTCTCATCCTATGATTCTCTTATGTATTACGAAAATCCTACTATCCTTCTGGTAAGTCTGTATCCACGCACCGCAAAAGACCTTCCGGCCCTTCCGGGAATATTCGTGGTAAGTCCGAAAAATCCACGACGAAGCTTTTTATACAACTCCGGCTTGGTCTTCTTAATATGCCTCCACAGAGCTTTTTTCTTTTGAATATGTTCCTCGTCTCCGTCTCGAAGCAAAAGTACGGTGGAGACCGTAGTGAGAATCTCCGTATAATTGTACATATATTTTCTGAGCTTCCGATTTCCAATCTTTTTAAGATCGTAAGCATCAATCACCATCATATTGACCTTGAGCTGCTGATCGATGTTTTTGATCATCGTACTCTCATTTACAGACTGATCTTCACGGCCTATGTAATAATGATAAAGATCAACATCCACATACATAAACCTCTTAACATAGGGAAGAGGGATGTAAACGTAAAGATTGTCCACATAAAACATATGTTCAGGCAGTTTCAATCCGCAATCCCTAAGCACCTGAGTGCGATAAATAACCGAATGCATCAGGATATATCTTCCTATGCGCAAATGCATAATATCGTCCCAGCAGATTACTCGTCCCACCGGAAACGCAGCATTATAATGCATCCTGTGCTTTCTGAACGCCCCCTCTTTGTCATATATAAAATTGGTGATTATCATATCAAGCGGCTCTTTGCCGTACAATGCAGAGTTCTTTCTGAGCTGATCCAACACCTTGAGTAACGAATCTCCGTCAAGCCAGTCATCGGAATCTACCACTCTGAAATATTCACCTGTGGCGAGTTCTATACCTTTGTTGACTCCGGAACCGTGTCCACCATTTGGCTTATGTACAGCCTTGCAGATATTGGGATACTTTTTCTCGTATTCATCAGCTATCTGTGCTGTCCTGTCAACAGATCCATCATCAATTATAAGGATCTCAACCTCATCTCCTCCTATCAGTATTGAATTGATACAATGTTCCATGTAATCTTCTGAGTTATAGCATGGAACCGCTACTGTCAAAAGCTTCATCTTACCCTCCGGTAATTTAATCTATCTTCGTAAGATCAACTATCCTACAACTGTTTGGATGGCTGATATGTATGGGCTTTGCACACTCAAGGAATGCTTCATATCCATTTATAAATTTAAAAAAAGTGAGCTCGTTTGAGTCATAATTAAGACTCGCAAAATGCTCTTTATCAGGGAATATGGAAATGGTTTTGGGGAACTGTCCCCCCACCATGCCATTTCCTAAAAATGTAAGCATTCCGCTATCCTTATCTCTTTTAAATATAGCAGTGACATTAGTGCCCGCATTGGACGTAAATATATATTCCTGCTCGTCGTCAGGACTGATCATGACTTCAACTCCCGCCGCATGATCCTTATGTGCAGGCTTTAAACTGGGTATCATCTGTAGTCGCTCAAACTCCGGACCGGTCTCTTTGTCCTCATATGAATACACTGCAATCTCCGCTGCCTGCTCCATTATGATATATGCAAATCTGCCGTCCTTTGAAAAGACCATATGACGCGGTCCCGTATCTATAGGAAGGTGAATAACATCCTTCACCTCGATTTTTCCGGTATCGCTGTCAAAATCATATACTTTAACGCAATCCATTCCGTTGTCTATCGCGCAAAGATACTTCTGGTCTTCCGTAAGAGTTACGCAGTTTACATGAGGTTCCATATTTCTTCTGCCTACAGCTCTTCCCACTCCCTTGTGGAATACAGCATCCGCAACCTCTCCCACAGACCCGTCGGGGTTCAGATTCATTACCGTAACCCTTCCGTCATAAAACCCTGCCACAAACAGAAATCTGTCCTTTTTGTCTGTAGATATATGAGCGCCTCTTAATCCACCGATCCATTTGCGATTCAGTTCTTTTAGTCTTCCGTCCTTTAGAATTTTGAAAGCAGCAACTCCCATATCGGTAGTGCAATACAGTGTCTTTCCACTGTAAGATACGCAAAGATGCGCAGGATTGCTGATCTCTACTGTATCTCTTTCCACAAAGGTACCCTGTTTCTCATCTACGTCCATGACATAGAGCCCTTTGCTTCCTTCTGTAGTATATGTTCCGATGTAAGCCGCGTATTTTTTCATGACGTCGCCTTCTTTCTCATAACAGCATCCGGTACTCCTTCTGTCTTTCCTACATCCAAATACAGAAGCTGTCCCGCATGCGGGGCACTTTCAACTCTGTTGCCATCTTCATCATATAATCCAATTACTTTGTGCACCTCATCACGTCCGTCGGAAAGCATAATCTCTATCTCATCACCTACGGAGAACTTGTTCTTCTGGTGAAATCTGATTCTTCCATCCTCAGTAATTTCCTCTATGCATCCAATATAAGTATAATCGCTGGCATATGCATTTGCATCATAAATCTGGCCATCACGCCCCGGATTTCCATAAAAGAAACCTGTGGAATACGGCCTATGAGTACATGCGCTCACCTCATTCAAATACCGGTTGATGTTCTTTTCGTAGAGAGTTCTATCTTCAAAAAAGTCATCTATGGCTTTTCTGTATGCTCTACCCACACAAGCCGTATACAGAGCGCTTTTCATCCTGCCCTCAACCTTAAGACTGTCAACCCCGCAATCAAGCAGTTCCGGAATGTGTTCTATCATGCAAAGATCCTTTGAGTCCATTACAAAGGTGCCTCTCTCGTTCTCAAAGACATCCATATATTGTCCCGGGCGTTTTTCCTCAACAAGCGAATAATTCCACCTGCACGGATGTGTACACATACCTCTGTTGGCACTTCTTTCGGAAAGGGCTGCCGATAAAAGACATCTGCCCGAATATGATATACACATGGCGCCATGAACAAAAGCCTCTATCTCCATATCATCCGGTATCTGTTCTTTTATCTTCCTGAGTCTTTCAAGTGAAAGCTCTCTGGCGGCCACAACCCGCCTTACCCCCTGATCATACCAAAAACGAAAAGTTCCGGAATTGGTATTGTTTGCCTGAGTGCTGATATGAACAGGTATATCCGGACATACTCTTTTTGCAATCATAAAGACTCCCGGATCAGATATTAGCAGTGCATCAGGACCTATTTCGGCCAGCCTTTCAAAATATTCTTCTATTCCGGGAAAATCGTCATCATAAGCATAAATATTGGCGGTAATATATATATTAACCCCGTTTTTGTGTGCATAATCCACTGCATCTTTAAGCTCATCTCCGGAAAAATTATCCGCATAGGCCCTTAATGAATATGCTTCTCCACCCATATATACGGCATCTGCCCCGTATAGCACAGCACATCGTAATGTATCCGGTCCCGATACGGGCATCAGAAGCTCAGGTTTTTTCAGTTCTTTTAAATCCATCAGATACTTCGCCTTCTGACACTGAGTGCCACACCGTCTTCCACGGGCAATACACAAGTGTATAGTCTTTCATCACTTTCAAGTGCCGCAAGGTACTCCCTCATTCTCGAGTGTATGGTCCTATCCCTGCGCCTTAACGCATAACGTGATTCAAGGATATCCCCGTCTCTTAATACGTTATCGCTGAACAATACTCCGTCATCCGAAAGAAGCCTTAAAACATCATCAAGAAAATTAACATATTGTCCCTTGGCCGCATCCATAAAAATCAGGTCGAATTTTTGTTCCAACCCCTTAAGTATATGAGCGGCATCTCCAAGAATAGGGATTATACTTTTTTCTTTATTGGCAATTTTAATGTTATTGCACGCTTTTTCGAATCTTGATTTATCTTTTTCAACAGTGGTAATACAAGTATCTTTATCAGCCAGTTCACTCATATAGACTGCAGAAAATCCAACCCCTGTTCCTATTTCAAGAATATTTCCGGGATGACCGGATCTGATAATAAATCCCAGCAAATTTCTGGTCCTTTTTCGTATAATGGGAATATCATCCTCAATAGCACTTTTTTCTATAGCCGCCACAGTGCCGGAAGGCTCCGGCTCAATCGTCGACAGATATATATCCAGCCTGTCCAAACCAATCCGCTCCCTCTAATCAAACCTTACCGATCCGCATCGCCGCTCTCCGACTTTTCCGTCTCAAGCACTTCTATAATCTCCTGCGCAGTCATTGAAGTATTAAGTGTATATGTACCGGGCAGAAGTTCTTTTCCGGATTCGGTAAAGAGTTTGGCCTGCACTGCAAACACCAGCGGATTATCAATAAGCCCGTTGTCCCGGAGTCTTTCTCCTATCTGGTATGCACTCATTCCACTGTCTATCCTCAATGTAACGTCTCTTCCTTTTCCTTCTTCTGCCATTGCGGTATCTGCAAAAGCATCATACATAACCTTGTATCCGCCTGCGCATATAAGTACTAAAAGAAGAACAACAACGGCTATGATAAGGAATTTAAACACAGATTTTAGTTTTCTGTTCTCTCGTGCCATCTTATACTTCCATTATAATCGGCAATATCATCGGGCGTCGCTTGGTCTTCTTCCATACATATTCGCTAAGAGAATCCCTGATAGAAGCCTTGATCTTGCTCCAATCCTTGATATGCCTTTCCATGCAATTATCCACTGCCTCGTTCAGTACTTCAGTCGCCTCATCCATAAGACTTTCGGATTCTCTGACGTATACAAAGCCGCGGCTGACTATGTCGGGTCCTGCAATAACCTGCCCCGACGATTTTTCCATGGTAAGTACCACTATTATGATACCGTCTTCGGCCAGATGCTGCCTGTCACGAAGCACGATATTTCCCACATCTCCAATACCGAGTCCATCGATAAAGATATTACCAACCTCTACCTTTCCGGTAACGGCTGCGCTGTTTTCATCCATTTCAAGTACATCACCGGAATTGAGAATAAAAATATGATCATTATCCCATCCCAGCTCCCTGCAGATGCCTGCATGAGCCACCAGATGCTTATACTCTCCGTGTACGGGTATACAGTACTTCGGGCGAACCAAAGAATAGATAAGTTTTATATCCTCCTGACACGCGTGGCCGGACACATGGGTATCCTGGAAAATAACATCTGCGCCCTTTCTGTATAGCTCATTGATGATTCTGGTGACAGACTTCTCGTTACCCGGTATGGGATGTGACGAAAACACCACCAGATCTTTTGGCTTAATCTTGATCTTTCTATGTGTATCAAAGGCTATCCTTGAAAGAGCCGCCATTGACTCTCCCTGCGACCCCGTAGTGATAATAACAGTCTTTTCGTCGGGGAAATTTTTCATTTCGTCAAGCTCGTAAAGGGTATGATCGGGTATCGTAAGATATCCAAGATCAGAAGCAATATTTATAAATGTGATCATGCTTCTGCCCTCTACCGCCACTTTCCTGTCGTATTTATGTGCAGTATTTATAATCTGCTGAACACGATCAACGTTCGATGCAAACGTGGCAACCAATATTCTCTTTTGGCTGTTTTCCGAAAAGATGGTATCCAATGCTCTGCCCACCGTCTTCTCGGACTGGGTAAAGCCCGGGCGTTCTGCATTCGTCGAATCGCACATAACAGCCAAAACACCCTTTTTACCAATCTCGCCGAATCGCTGAAGATCTATAGGATCTCCGTATACAGGTGTATAATCCACCTTAAAGTCTCCGGTATGCACAATGGTTCCCACAGGAGTATAAATCGCAAACGCTGCCGCATCCTGTATGGAATGATTTGTCTTTATAAATTCAACTCTAAAGCATCCAAGATTGATGGACTGCCCGAAAGAGACCACCTTCCTTTTTACCTGTTTTTTTAAACCGTGTTCTTCAAGCTTATGCTCAATCAATGCATCGGTAAGTTTTGTAGAGTAAATGGGCACATTGATTTCTCTTATAACATACGGTATCGCCCCGATATGATCTTCATGTCCGTGAGTGATAAAGAAACCTTTGACTCTGTCGATATTGTCCAAAAGGTACGTGATATCAGGAATAACAAGATCTATTCCGTACATATCATCCTCGGGAAACGCAAGTCCGCAATCCACCACAATAATACTGTCCCCGTATTCGAAGGCAGTCATATTCATTCCTATCTGCTCAAGACCTCCCAGCGGTATGATCTTAAGCCTATTCGATTTTTTCTTACTCTTCAAAAGTAACCTCCGTATCCTCCAGAAGTTCAGAAAATACCTTGGAAACGGCTTCGAGTAAGTCATCATCATCCACTATCTCGTAAATCGTTTCATCTGAACTTTCGGTCGAGAGTTCCTTCAATATCAACGCATCCGAATCACCTTCTTCTTCTTCGGTCACAAGAAGATACCTGTTCTCATTGAGGACAGTTTCAGCTACAACAAATAATGAATAATTCTCGCCCGTTTCCGGATCATTAAAATTAATGCTTTCCATATATGTAAATCTCCAATCCCCCATGATGGGAGTACATATCAATCTTTGGTACGCGCCATATATTGTTCCAATATAAGCGCTGCCGCTATCTTGTCTATATATGTCTTTCTGTCTTTTCTATCGACTCCGGCTTCTTTAAGAATCTCATCGGATTCAGACGTAGTAAAGCGTTCATCCTCCAAAACGACAGTAAGACCGGTGCGTCTTGTGAGTGCATCGGCAAATTCTTTTGTCTTCTCACAGCGCTCGCCCTCGGTACCGTCCTCAAGCAGGGGATATCCAAGTATAATCCTGTCAACGTCATTTTCCTGCGCGATCTCTCCGATACGAGACAGGGTTCTTCTTAACTTCGTAGCCCTTTCTCTGGTGATCGTCTCATAAGGCTGCGCAGTAATGCCCAAAGCATCACTCAAGGCAACACCTACAGTCTTATCTCCGTAATCAAGCCCCATCAGACGCATACGCACCTCTTTAAGCACATCTTATGATATGCTGCTCTATCTTCCGCCAAACCTGCTATCCAGATAGGCCGTCAGTATTTCTTCAACTATCTCGTCACGTTCTACCTTCATTATGAGAGACCTTGCTCCATTGTGGCTGG
>CAJOOT010000259.1 GCA_905236215.1 uncultured Eubacterium sp. | reverse complement strand
TTCGGAAATTACAGGCATCCTGAGATAGGCACTGACAAAATGATCATAAGTGATGATTATAATGTTATAGGTGTCAGGGGAAGATGCTTTGAAATTCTCTTTTCGAAACTCTTTGGAGGGCTTATTTCCTATAAGTATGCCGGAAAAGAACTGTTTGCCGGTATACCTAAGCCCAATTTCTGGAGGGCGATGACTCAGAATGATACGGCTAATCTGCTGCCATTCAGGGCAGGTCAGTGGAAGAGCGCAAGCCTATTCCTTTCCCATAAATACGAGCATGGAAGAAAATACAGCGATGCCGAGGTTGTTGAGGATAAGGATAAGGTAAAGATCATTTATACCCTTCATCTGCCGGTAAAGCCTGAAAAGGACTGCAGACTCGAATATACAGTTTTTGGAGACGGAACGGTGAAGTGTCTTTTGGAGATGGACAGATCCGAAGAGGTCGGGGAGCTTCCGGCTTTCGGAATGATATTCCCGATGGATGCCGATTATGAGAATCTGAGCTGGTATGGTCTCGGACCGGATGAAACCTATCCGGACAGAAAAACTGCCCGATTAGGCTTGTATTCAAATAAGGTATCTGATAATATGGCAAAGTATCTTATTCCACAGGAATGTGGAAACAAGGAAGATGTGCGTTTCGCATCAGTCAGGGACAATAGCGGACATGGAATTGAATTTTTCATGGACAAGGAAGCTTTTGGCTTTTCGGCACTGCCCTACAATCCGCATGAGCTCGATAACGCTTTGCATCCCAATGAACTTCCGCCTGCATTAAAGACCTGGGTTCGCATAGGCTCACAGATGGGAATTGCAGGGGATGATACCTGGGGAGCACTTACGCATCCCGAGTTCATGCTTGATAACAGCAGAAAGATGAAGCTGGAGTTCTATTTCAGAGGTTTGTAAATCAGTATTACAGGCGTTGAGCTGCATAATTCTGCCGTTCAGTTAAAGCAGGTCGGAAGGGTGTACCGGTGTTTAAACATGGCTCAGATACAGAAGGAGATCAAAATCATGAATCTTTTGGAAAAAGCACGTGAGTATGAGACAAAACATTCTAAGGAAATAGATAAAAATGAACGTCCTGTCTTTCATCTGACGGCTGCGTGCGGATGGTTAAATGATCCTAATGGATTCTCGTATTATAATGGGAAATACCATCTATTCTATCAATACAATCCCTACAGCACACACTGGGATGATATGCACTGGGGACATTGGACATCTGATGACCTTATACACTGGAATTATGAAAAGGCAGCCATGGCTCCTGATGAAGATTATGAGACAGGATGTTTCTCCGGAAGTGCCATAACGGATAAAGATGGACGCCATCTGTTAATTTATACAGCTCATAATGAGCCTCTTCACAGGGATGCTGATCTCCGCGAAGAGACTCAGTGTCTTGCTTTTGGAGATGGTGAAAATTATCGGAAATATGAAAAAAATCCTGTAGTTACCTTTAAGGAAATGCCGGAAGGTGCGTATAAGGGTGACTTCAGAGATCCAAAAATATGGTTTGAAGACGGAAAATATTATTTTGTGGCAGCGGCCAGATTAAAGAACGGTCTGGGCGGAATCCTTTGCTACGAATCCGAAGATGCGCTTAATTGGAAATATACGGATACCATATTGACTAACGAGGGAAGATGGGGTCAGATGTGGGAATGTCCGGATTTATTTAAGCTTGACGGTCATGAAGTGTTATCAATATCCGTCATGAACATGAAGCGAATTGATGAATCCTACAGGAATGGAAATTGCGTACTTGCATTTGTTGACAGGTCTGAGACTGCACAGCCGCTTGATGTTGGTTTTGACTACTATGCGCCGCAGAGTATGCAGGATAAAGACGGTCGAAGAATAGTGATAGGCTGGATGCAGACTCCGGAAAGCTCGGGTTCTGTACCGGATGAAATGAAATGGTTCGGACAAATGAGCTTCCCACGGGAACTCAGCATACGTAACGGACGAATTTATCAGGAGCCCATAAGGGAGATAGAAAGCCTGTATACCTCAACAGTTGTAAAGGAAGTTAATGCGCCGAAGGCAGAGAGAATAGATGGGATTTCCGGAAGAACACTTGATATGACAGTTGAAGGCAGGGGTACAGACTTCTTTGAAATGAAATTTGTTCTTAAGGATGATATTTTTGTAAAGCTTTCTTATGATAAGAAAAGCGAAGAGCTGATTCTTGACAGGATCAACAGTGGAAGATCGGCTTCGATCTGCGATTACAGGAGAGTGAAGATCGGCTCTTATGGAGATTTCAAGCTCAGAATGCTTCTTGACAGGTATTCTTTTGAGATCTTTATAAACGATGGAGAGCATGTATTAAGCGGAACCCTGTATGAAACCCCGCAGGATGCGGACGGAATTGAGTTCAGTTCGGATGGTGAACTTAAGATAACTCTTAATAAAATCGGGTAGGAGGAAACCCTCTTACTCGATTTTTGTACACGCTCAATCTACGCGGTTCTGCTTGCTTCGAACCTTCATTTCATACATGCGCTCATCTGCAAGCTTATATACTTCTTCTGAACTGTTCATTCCATCTTCGATGTTTTTGGCTAAGCCGTAAGATGCCTTGATATCTATCCCGCAGGAAGCAGACCTCTCCTGCGAGAGCTGGTTCATCCTGCTTATTGCAGGATCAAGCTTAGACCAGTTTTCTTCATATACAAGAACCATAAATTCATCACCGCCCATACGGAAAGAACTTCCGAGATCTTCAAAGCACTGCCTTAAAATTTCAGAGAACTCATTCAAGAGCAGATCTCCCTTACTGTGACCATAGGTGTCGTTGATTTTTTTCAGACCGTTCAGATCAATTGAGATAATGCAGTAGTTATTGTTATTGTCGTTCAGAAGTGTGAGGATCTCTTCTGCCATTGCTCTGTTGAACAATCCGGTCATTCGGTCATTGTAGGCCATTTTAAGCAGGATCTCCTTTTCGGTGCGCGCCGCGATACGGGCTGACATGTCGGAGTAGGAGCGTATTATATAGCCCGTGAAAAGGATTATTATGAAAATCAGCGTTCCATATGGCGTGAGCGGAATCCCCAGGCTTGCATCATTTGCCATGATGTATTTTTGAATGTTAAATCGCAGCATATCTATCATTGCAATAAGGCAAAGTTCGATCATTCCAAACTGCATAACTGATTTGTCGAGATGCTTGCTCTTGCGCGCGCGTCGCATTGAAGCAATTATCGTGACCATCATTATGATGAGCATGATATGGAAATATATTAGCATAGAGGGCAGGTGAACGATATCAAATATCTGAAGAACTGCGGCAGTGAAGAAGAATATGGTTGATACCGCAATGAGGCAATTCAATTCGCGTCTGCTTCCCTTTGAACTGTCGGAATTCAGCATAAAATAGCGTATCAAAAAGAGAGCCGGCATGATAGCGGCATATAGGGAATAATATTCGATGACAGTTATGAGATAGAGATTCGTGCTGAAGAGTTGGAGCAGGTTTTCGTAACATAAAGACCATATCCCGATAAAGAAACTTAAAAAGCCGATATGAATCACAGGGTCGGTCGATTTCTTGTAGACTGATACCATTGTGCCTATGATAAGTGCGATTATCCCAAGCGTGACAAGAAATATTCCTACAAAGAGAGTTCCGCGATTCTGACAGGTCAAAGTATAGTAGGCAAGTTCGGAACGAACAAGCTTGATATTTCCTATGTTTGTAAATGCATCCTCAACGGTGGGTCTTACCTCTATAAGTATCATTTTTTGACTTGAATTATCGGGAAGAGGAATATAATGGTAGCAGCTCGGGGCAAGTTTGCCACGTTTTTGATAGGATGTGCCGCATTCATAGACCTCATGACCGTCAACGTAAGCTCTGACACTGCTTAAGGACAGCAGTATCGACAGGGAGCAGTCAACTGGATTATTAGCTGTGATCCTGTTTCGAAGCAGGATGATATCACCTTTTTTTATTCTGCTCGGAAAGCGAAAATCCTTGATGT
>CAJOOT010000258.1 GCA_905236215.1 uncultured Eubacterium sp. | reverse complement strand
TATGGAAGTAAGGCGCTTTATGAATGTTCGCCTGAATAGACATAGCAAGATCTAATCGCAATCAATACTAAATTCTTCTCTTTCAATAAATGAATCAATGCTTCTTCTCCATTATGGAGTCGAAGCCTTTTCTTCTTTACTTTTCCCTTTTATTATCAAGTGCCGTAATCCACACGGCAACTATAAGATAAATAGCGAATGCGTATATAAGTACGATAATGTTACTTGCACTGCTGCCATTTACCACTTGCCAATTCCATGATAAATCCGAAATGCTTTCCGATTTATATACATCAATTTCTTTCAATATATGTATGAATCCCACAAGTGCTAGTAAAATCCCTGCCGGGATCACTGATCTTTTTATGGCTCTTAGGACTTGCCTTATTCCACGGGCATGCGAGATAAAGACTGTAGCCGTACAGATAAGAAGAAGAAAAATCATTGATTTCGGCGACCATAATCTGTGAGCAGCCTCTATAATTCCTGTAGAAACGATGCTTATAAGATATATGATCGACAGAACCGCCAAAACTGATCCGACTATTATCGGTATAACGTAGCCTTTCTTATCTTTATTCCTCTTATACAGTTCCAGGATGGTCTTTTCGGCATTTTCGGAAAAGTCTTCTGAAGATATGCATTCAGCTGTTAATAATTCATTAATACTGACATCCAGTTCTCTGCATATAGGCGTCAAAAGTGCGGTATCCGGCATTCCCCGCCCATTTTCCCATTTGGATACTGCTTTATCACTTACTCCTATTCTGTCTGCAAGATCCTTTTGCGTAAGTCCTTTTTCTTTTCTTAATGTCTGGATAAACTGTCCGATTTTTACCTGATCCATACTTTTTACCTCCAACCTGATTAAGCGTTGCAATTAATTATCACTGAATTCAACAATATATTAAATCCTTTTGATTGCAAGCACAAAGTATCTTCGGTAGAGATTGGTATACTATCGGTAGAGTCCTCTCTATTACACACAATTAGTATTTTTTTCTTTTACGGCATGCTTTTTTCAACATACTCATTTTGTAATTTCAAATTCACATGCAATATAGTATTCCGGATCAGGAAAATTGTTTTCCCAGTATGTGTCCGGTGTTCCCTCATCAAAGAAATGTTTTACAAGACGATACTTTCCTGGAGGTAATGGATCGTATTTATGCCTTTCCACCCAGTTACACTCTATTTCCGCCTCTTCTCCCGGCATAACTAAGTAACCTTCGTCCGTGACAGTATACGCATGGTAGGGATCCGAATCATCAGGCATATAATCCCGGAAATACCATTTGTCATCATGGTACTCCTGTATATAGTAATCATTTCCGTACATCATCACTCTGTCTGTATTATTCTTAATAACAAAAATCCCTTCAGACGGAGATACTTCTTTTATGGAAATGCTCAAAGAGTCTCCATAACGGTTTACCCACCAGTCATTCAGATTATAGGTCTGCCCCTTCTTAAGGCGGTTACAACCACATAAAGATAACGCCATCAAAACCAATAAAACAACAAATCTCTTTCCTTTCATAGCATTCTCCTTATCAAAAAACACAATCTAATCTATTCGTCTTACGCTATTTATTCTCATCTAAATATAGTTGTACTCGGCTCTGGATGATCTTGGCGACCTCGTCTGCGGTTTTTGCTCCGCAGAGATACGCAGATGCTTCTTCTTCGATTATCTTCTGAATCTCGATATGCCATTCCTTGCCGTGACATGCTTTTTTTATGATCTCCTTTATGCCCTCTATATCCCTGTCTTCTGCCTCGTAGATTAAATATCCATCCGATCCATCCCAAAATTCTGCCCTGGGGATTTTATTTTCCCCACTCCCATTTTCATCCCAGCTGTTATCAGTTTCACAAGTCTTGGATTCTTCCAAGGTTTGTTCAAGAAGACTGCATAAAACAGGGAATCCGTCCACATAATAGGAGTATTCCTGCTTTGAATACTCAGGGTGCATTAAATAATTTTTTACAAATTCCCATGCTGCTTCTTTGTCCTTACAGCTTTCCGTTATGGAAAGATCTACACCCATTCCGTTTATTATGCTTCCGTATCCGTCCCCTGTAGGGAATCCAACTATTGAGAGATCGTCACCATAAATGATCTTCTGGATCTGATAGTCAGCAACACTGCTGAGGTTTACATATGATGCGATTATTTCGCCTTTTGCTATCCTTGTCTTTATGCCTTCTCCTGTAAATGTATGCAGATCATCATAATCCTTTGCGAACTTAAGCAGTGCTTTAAACTCATCACTGTCAAAACAACAGGTGCCCTTTCCCCAGTCTATAAAATCATCGGTAAAAATATATCCCAAAAGCATAATTGCCGAAACATCCGCCGAACCAAGGTTTTCTATACACCCAACATTTTTACCTTTGGAATTGCATATATTGTTGAATTCTTCGAATGTAAACCCACTTTTATCTCCAAAATAATCCTTTAAACCAACCAGCGTTTCTATATAGAATCTGTTAGGTATTTTATACAGTTTTCCGTTTGATTCATATGACTTCAATAATGAAGACACAAAATCATCCCTAGAAACCTCCGGATCATTATCTATCATATCATAGAGATCACACAACATACCTTTTGAAGCATAAACCTCCGCATCTAAATACGAATACGAAGAATCGATGATATCAGGAATCTTTCCGTTCATGATATCCAGATTAAAATCATTTATAGCAGCTTCGTAATCCCAGTCGTCATTAAGATAGTTCACGAT
>CAJOOT010000257.1 GCA_905236215.1 uncultured Eubacterium sp. | reverse complement strand
TATGGGTGTATCGTTGGACGAAAACATGATCTCATCTCCGGGGATGTCCATCGCTTTGGAAAGCATAAGCTCTGTCATTGATGAACAATCCGTACCGCAGCCGTATTCCCTTAATATCTTGATAAGATAAGGGTTGGGCGTGGCTTTGACCGCAAAATATTCGCGGAAACCGGGATTCCATGAGAACGCATCGCGCACTGCAGCAGCATTCTCTCTTATGGCCTTTTCATCATAAATATAAAACGGCGTGGGATACTTTTCAGCTATCTTTTCAAGCTGTTCTTTGGTAAAGGGGATAGTCTTCAATTTTGTGTTCTCCTCTCAGTTAAAACCCGGGGACTTAAGTCCTCCGTCTCTCTTATTGCCATATATCTAGCTGTCTACCAGCAGTTTTCTCTTCTTCCATAATCCGGAGAAATAATATACCCCTCCGACTATAACAGTAGTAAAACCGGCCGAAGCATTGCCAAGCCAATATCCCGTAAGCCCCAGTCCTACAATATCTCCCAAAAGTACTGTCAGACCTATGCGTACCACAAATCCGTCAAACAAAGCGAGAATCATATTAAGCCTTGCATTCCCGACTCCGTTGATAAGACCTAATGGCGCACTCATCCAGGCGAAGGTTGCAAACATAACAAGTGTAATCTTAAGATAAAGCGGAGCCATTCCAAGAACCTCAGGCTCATTGTTGAATATTCCGAATACCTGTGCCGGGAATAACAAAAACACAACGGCAATGCCTGCAAGGAATATAGTATTGACAATCTCGTTTGTCCAAAATACCTTAGATACCCTGTCCGTCTTACCGGCCGCAATGTTTTGCCCTATCATGGCAGCAGATGCCGAGTGCATGGAACTTGATACTACGCCCATCAGGCCGTTAATCTTGCTGCCTACCGCATCAACTGCCGAAGCTGTGATACCACAGGCATTGATACAGGCATTGACATACATCATGGATGTCTGGATAAGTATTTGCTGGATACCCATGGGAAGCCCCAGCTTGACTATTACCACAAGCGGTTCTTTGACTGGTTTGTAGCTTTTTAGTTTAAAATCAAAGCCAAAAGCATCTTTGTGCCTGTACAGATATATGATGGATATAATAAATGAAACACCCTGTCCTATGATTGTGGCAAGTGCTGCTCCACCGGATTTCATGCCAAGGGCACCCACAAACACAAGATCAAGTATTATGTTAACTATGGTGGCTATTAATGCAAACCACAGCGGAAGTCTTGATTCTCCCATGCCTCGCAAAATAGCACTAACTACATTGTAACCGGCAATAAAGATAACACCGCTGCAACATACGACCATATAATCACGGGTCTGAGCTACTGCTTCTGAAGGCGTATTGAGAACGCCGATAAGGGACGGACTGAATATGACACCGATTACGCTAATCAAAGCTCCGGATGCAAACAGCAGCGTAAAGAGCGTACCTATTGTCCTGTTCAGTCTGTCAATCTGACCGGAGCCCACAATCTGAGCAATATAAATCTGTCCGCCGGATGAAAATCCTATGACAAAAGTGGTGATAAGTATAAGCAGATGACCACCTATACCTACTGCGGAAAGACCCACGCTTCCCACAAATTGTCCTACCACGATAAGGTCCACCATATTATAAAGCACCTGAAGCAGGCTGGCCGCCACAAACGGTGCCGCATACTTCAGGAGCTCTTTGGTGACGTTACCGCCGGTCAGGTCTTTTATTAGCTGATTTTGTTCCAATTTCTTTAATCCCCTGTCAGTGCGATAAAAGAGCCTTTGCTGCTGCTTCTTCGTCTTTTCTCATGCAGCATGCCTTGTATTTCTTTCCGCTACCGCAGGGACAGGGATCGTTACGCCCGATCTTTTTGGGTTTAACTACGGTGTGAGACTTCTTTTGTTCCTTGTATAGGCGCTTTCTGGTCTCCTCATCAAAAATAGACTCCCATTCGGGAAGCTCATAGAGCCAGTCTGCCTGAGCATCCACCATATTCTTATAAAGCTTCTCCTTGTCGAACTTAAGAGATACTTCCGTATCCTCCTCCATATCATCAATGGGGTTTGGCGTAACAAGGCTGTCATTGATACCGTCGAGGAAACCCACCATAGCCATAAGTTCAATGCCGAACTTATCAGCAAGCTCTTTTACCGTACCTTTTACCTCCTCATCCGGATTTTTAAGGAGATTGGAGTATACGTTCTTTTCCTTTTCGAAATAACGTTCCCAGAACTTCTCAAGTTCATTCCTATCAG
>CAJOOT010000256.1 GCA_905236215.1 uncultured Eubacterium sp. | reverse complement strand
GCTCCTGTCCGTTCGTGTTGGATAAGGATTCCCTTACCCCCCCAGCGCATCCGGCTCGCTCTTGGAAACTGATAGCCCTGCCTGTTTCCGTAGTGTCACTTCTAACATTCTCGGGAGCTGCTTTCCCCTCTTCTCCGCTCTCCTCAATATCCCCGAACAAGCTTTTGCGCTCAAACAGTATTTCTGGTGCGGTGTAGCCTCCAAAATCTGCGACAAGTGCGATTCTCTTACGCCGTTGGGGCACTCCCCAAAACTGCGCATCGTGTACCCTCCAGGCAATAGACCACCCGCCACCCACGATACATCCTGACGGACTCCATCTCCCCGAAGGTCGAGGAATAACGGCTCTCGGGTCTGCGACTTTTGCGGTTTCTTCGAGGACGGCTTGGAAGTCTGCCCCCCCGTTTGAACTGAAGGCTCCGGGAACGTTTTCCCAGACCATATACCGAGGTCGAATATTGACATTTGCCCCACTATTTGCTCTGTCATGCTCTCGCATCTCCTTTACTATCCGTATCTGTTCCATGAACAGCCCCGATCTCTCGCCTGCAAGTCCGGCTCTCTTCCCAGCCACACTTAAATCTTGGCAAGGACTGCCGCCTGTTATTATGTCCACGACCGGAAGATCATAGCCGCTTAATTTTGTAATATCTCCGAAGTGTTTCATGTTAATTAAACGGCAATTCATCATCCACATCGTCAGGTACATTAACCCACTCTTCGGTTGGTTCCGACTCGGGTTTGGGTTGTGACGATGATCCCTTGGATTCGCCAAATTCTATCTCTTCTACCACCACATCCGTTGTATAAACAGTATTGCCATCCTTATTCGTGTACGATCCTGTCTGGATGCGTCCTGTTATATCAAACTTCATCCCCTTTCGGGCATACTTCTCGATAAACTCCCCTGTTTTTCCAAAAGCTACACAGGAAGGAAAATCTGCTTTCCGCTCTCCATCCTTCTTTGCTCCTCTTCTATTTACCGCCAATGAAAACCGTGCTATGCACATCTGATTTTCTCCTGTCGAATATCTAACATCCGGATCCTTTGTTAACCGACCTGTAAGCGCTACCTTGTTCATTCTCTGTTTTCCTCCAATCTGGCTATCATTGCTGCTATTTCATCATTTGGTGTTTTACCCTTTTCATGCTCTTTTTTTGTTTCTATCATGGGGGCGGGATCGTCTATTATTTCAAGCTGTGGTCGTATATCCTGTGGTATTCTTTGGTTTTTCTTTTCTCTCTCCACCTCTGCCCGATAGGTTCTCATAAAATTACTCTGCTCTACTGTCTGATATGTGGCTATGTCCATCCTCGCCCACTCTCGCAATCTTGCAGGATTTCTTATCGCACGCCTTACTATTTGTGGCAGCTTGGCAAACTCCTCGTCTGCGTTATAATTGCTATTTCTCACAGCCCTATCTACTAGACTCCACGCTTCCATCTCGTTCGGGAGATCATCGGGCTTAAGTCTATGTATGCAGTCCATGATCTGCCCCGGAGAAGGCGGAAAGCCGCTTGTCTCTGTAGACATATATGCTTTCAGTCCTGCGAAACCCTGTTCTGCCGGGATATCCTTAAATACCATCAACCAAGCATCTATATAGTTCGCCATCATGCCTGCGTCATAATCCTTGAACACTCTCGGATATGCCGCCTTGATCATCAAAAACATTTTCGACACTTCTTGATCTGTCATGTTAATCCTGCCCTTTCCCGCAAGTATGCGTCTGCATCAAACTTATCAGGCGATGCTCTGGTTTTGTCTTTGACTACATCTATAACCCACCGCTTTATAGCCTGATAATTTGATTTTGATTTATAGTTTTTGTCAGCTATATATCCATCCAGATACTCTATAGCTGCCTCTGTTAACTCTTTACCGTAATCGTTTATCAGTTTTTCTCTCTCTTTTACGGTTAGCTTCACATTCTTTAATTCTCCATATGATTCTTTTTTTTCTTTAGAATCTGTATCTGTATCTGTATCTGATAATGATAATGATACTGAAGCCCTCTCTTCCATTTGGGTATTTTCATTTCCCTTTTGGGGTTTTGAATTTTCCTTTTGGGGTCCTTTTCTTCCCTTTTGGGATTTCACGCTCTCCTTTTGGTCAGAATCATTACCCTTCAGATTGTTTGCCAACCGCTCACACTTAGCCTGATAAGCTTCTGCATCCTCGATCATCTTTATTTTGAAGATTTCAAATAACGCTGCTACTGCTACATCCTCTGGCTCTTCCACTGCTTCCCCATCTTGAAAAATGCAGATAGTCTTCAACAGCTGTCCTGCCTGTTCATCTGTGAGCTTACAGATTCCCTTGCTCCAGTTCTTATACATTAAATAGCTATCTTTTCGTTTGATTATTTCAGTCATGCCTACCCCTCAAGGAAATTTTGTTTACTGTTTCTCATGCTGTCCTGCATAGTATTCGTTGTACAACTGGATCCAATCCTCGAAACACATCATTACCATGGGTGGCTCGTTATCAGCTCTCATAATCACCGTAGGTAGATTACCTTTGCCTTCTGCTCTGGCATCTGCCGCTGCCTGATGATAGAACTCCATCACGGCTAACGCTCTTCTGCGTTTACACTCCACATGAAGTCCATCCACCTTTACATCCGGTGCCTGTCCAGTCTTTCCCATGTGTTGAGCCGTTCTAAATGCTTTATGTCCCCAATCTTTGAAGAGATTAACAACTTCTCTCTCAAATTTGGCTCCCCTGTCTCTGCTTATCTTTGCCATGTTCACCTCATAAATAGCTTATTCCGTACCTTTGTCTGAAAAATTGTCTTGCTTCATGCTCGTTACATCCTGTCTGGCTAATTGCGTGCTTTTCCCATGCGAGTTGACCGACCATCTTTGATAACTTCTCCGCTGTCGGATTACCATGTATCTGATATAGCAACCCGTATGGACTCTTGTTATGTTCTGCGTTAGTCAACGGAATATATAACCCGTCCTGATCCGCAAGTTCCCGAAGCCCGCGACCATACACGCAATGATGTTTGCATTCGGTGGGAGCCTGGGAGAACGCTGATATATCCTCATATTCGGTGATTATGCTTTTCATATCTGTTCTCCCATAATGTGGCCATTTTTGCTAACTCCGTGGGTGTAGCCGTCTCTATGCCTAACTTCTGCGCTTCATAGATCGTACTATCCAATATTCGGCTCATTTCTTTGCTGTTCATTTGATGTGTGCCCTTGATATGCCAATAAACCCGACCTATAACCTCATTTCCGGTTTTTTTATCCTTCACAAGTTCGCCACTATCTTTTTTCAGTGAAACTTTCATCTTAGAGTCAATGTAATAGGCATAATCATCCTTGACCTGTTCCACAATCAGCCCGAAGTCATTAGGCTCTATGGGCGATACTTTCCAGTCAATACCGCCTTCCTCGTTCATGTAATAGGCTTTATTATCTGCCAAGAGCCTGTCGTGTACTTCGGTGTCACTTATGTTTTGGATTATGGCTATTTTATTAACCAGTACCCAGAAATAACTATTACTATCCAGGGATCTGTGCTTATATTGCCGATGCTCCTTTACTTCCCATACTGCGTCAGGCTTGTTGACATTCTGCTCGGTCAGATATTGTACGGCCTGTATGTATGATCCTGTCATTTCGTATCTGTCCTTGCGAGTTTATTCATAATGGCAATATAAGTAAGCTCATTCATATCCTCTATTTTTGCCACTTTTGCCTTAGATAAGATCATTGCATCATTAACCTTAGTTCTTTCCTGCTCCTGCTTAAGTAATGCAATTCTCTCGGGGGTCATACCGGTGCCATTTGGCACAAGTAAAGGATTTACGTTAGCAATCATCTCAGCATTCTTCTGCTCGTCTGTTTTCTCTATTTTCTTCGGAGCCGTAGGCTTTTTCTTGGCTGCCGGGACTTCCAGACTTTCTGTTTCACTATCAATCATTTCTTCTGTCGGAATACAGAATGTCTGAAAACAGGCATACTTGAACGCCGCCGACATTGCTTTATTGGTGGATTTGTCCGACCTATCCATTGCTTCTCCAATGACAGTGCAATCGACGGATGATCCATCATCCGTATAGAATGTATATTTAACCGTCAATATTGAATAAACCATGTTAGTGCCATTCTTGCCGGCTCTCTCCTCTCGACTACTATCTACAACCGTAGGAGTCACAAATACATGATTTTTAACCATAGCCGGGTTCAGAGCATTCATAACAGCATCTATTCCCCTGTATTTATAGTG
Source organism: uncultured Eubacterium sp. (assembly GCA_905236215.1). Taxonomy (GTDB): domain Bacteria; phylum Bacillota; class Clostridia; order Lachnospirales; family Lachnospiraceae; genus RUG14243. Next base: position 782 of record CAJOOT010000256.1, on the reverse strand, counting down.
ATCGAAATCATTCTTGTCATTCTTCCCGACAATCCCCACATCCTTCATTACATTAGCTATCGCTTCGTATATTTTCCCGTCCATATCTCACCTCAATATGTCACTGAATACTGAATCTCTGAAAACTCACAGAACTGTTCTATCTGCTGTGACTGCTCCTCGTTTTTCGCTCTCAATGTAAAAACTGCATAATCTTTTTGGGGGTCTTCATCGAAAGGGAGTATTATAGGCTCTTCTATTTTCTTTTCAGCTTCTTCCGCTCTCTTTTCGGCTTCTGCGGCTTTTCTCTCCGCTTCTTCCTTAGCCCTGCGCTCCGCTTCAATCTTCGCCTGCGCTTCTTCCTCTGCTTTCTTTTCCGCAAGCTGCTTGGCAGATAAAAGCTGTGTGTTTCTCTGGATAGCATCTGAAAGCTGTCCGGATCTCTTATAAGCCTCTATCACTTCATCGTAAAATTCGGTATTGAGCGCCGTAATTGCATCGAGATCCGCTTTAACCTTGACTCTTGCGCCGGAAATATCCGATATTATCTCGTTATCTGTGGTGGACTTGTTCAACCATGCATCCCGGTACACGCTTTCATAAGTGATATACTCAACCAGATCGCCCACGTTTTCACTGAAAATCTGTCTGCAATGCTCCTGTTTGCGTTTCTTTTCCTCTGCTTCGTATTCCTTGAGCTTTTTGTCAATCTCAGATATGGGCTTGTCAATTATTGCAAGAGCCTCTTTAACCTGTTTTTCAAAGACTTCATACGGCTTGTTCCATTCCGTCTTAACGGACTT
>CAJOOT010000255.1 GCA_905236215.1 uncultured Eubacterium sp. | reverse complement strand
CTTTTCAATTGTATCTTTTAATTTGATTCTGATGTCTGAATTGAGGCTGCTGTAATTCCCACTTTTTACAGCACCGTTGACCTGAGTTAAAATATCGCTTCCCGCTTCCAGGATGCTGCTTATTTTATCCTTATCCATATCGTTTCCACATCTCCAGTTTTCTACCCTTATTATAGTAACACAGAGAAATCTATTAATCTATAGAAATCTGTCAATACAGCATTCAAAGTCTCATAAAGAGTAGGATATCATTTGAAGGATGGTACACATTTCAATTCAGGTTTTTATGTGAAAGTTTTCAACGCTGATGTTTGCATTCGACACACTGTTGTAGTATTTCAATTCAAGCCCTCTCGCGAGGGCTATCTTTGATATAATCAAACAGTTTTAATGCCTTTTTCTTTGTATTCAAAACCCATAAAGCCTGTTTTTCATTTTTTAGGCATTCATATATTTCCTCATAAGTTAATTCATTCCCATTAAATATAACTTCTGTATTCTTTGCTTTATGATACTTTTCATAAAGATTTTTTGTATCAGACATTATTTCAAATGGAACAGAAGTTATTCCGCTTCTGTACACATAAGGAACAGGAGTTGCCGTTGAAAACAATACAGTCGATCCAAAGTATTTCGAGAGATAATATAAGGCATTTATTGAACTGTCCGTAAGTTGCAGCGGAAGTGTCTGACTCTCATCAAATACAACGCATGCATTGGAAATCTGATGAAGTCTTCTTAGTTTTGCAGCTTTTGCCTTAAACATCATTTCAAAAAAATTAACACTTGTGGTAATTATTATCGGACAACTCCATCTATCCTGAAAATATTTTGTATATTCGTTCAATTCAGTCTGGCTGTCATCTTCGAAAACCACATCATCACCGAGAATATTTTTATACACCATCGAATTCTGCTCTATTATCGAGAGATATGGTAAAACTATAAATATTTTTGACAGCTGATTCTTTTTCGCATTTTCAAGTGCAAATTTTAATAATGCCAGCGTCTTTCCGGTTCCCGTCGGAGCCGTCATAGAATAAAATCCGGTTTTCAAGCTTCTTCCCATATCCGAAGCGGTCTTATATACAATATTTCTTAAACTGTTTATCTCCGTCTTTTCTGAATGATTTACAATTTCACCATGGTATGTATCCAATTTATTTAATAATATATCCGCATCCAATGATATGTCTCTTGACTTGTCATAATATAAAGGGTCCTCAAATCTTGCCGTGGCAGTCCAATCCGCATCAACAAGACAGCTCAATATCATTCTCTGTAAAAGCATTTTAGCTATGGAACCCATAGTTAAAACACTATCTACCATCGAATTAGCCTCAATTAGTCTATCAAGATTGTTACTGATAATAAATTCAACTATTTTTTCATACTCTTCCACTGTTGAAAGTGCGTTACTTTTCCCCTTTTGTGTAGCAAAGCTGCATTCTTCATCATTTTCCGGTATATGATATTCCTCTTCGGGATCAAACCCTATTCCACCGGGAATTGACGTATGATGAGCAAATATTGCATCAGAAATTAACGAATTCGCTGCATTTTCAATGTTTTTGCTATCATTCTCGGCATAGATTGATCCAACTACAGAATGATCAATATGCGATTCCTTTTTTTCAAGAACCAGCTGAAATTTTTCTGTCATTTTGCCAATATCGTGTAATCTCCCCGCTTGTTCCGCAATATCCTTGCAGCCAAAAGCATCTGCATAGCATCCTGCGAGTTCTCCAACATTTTCCAAATGAGTTATTAATTTTTCTTTTTTACCATCATACAAATGCGCCCAATAGTCTTTTCTCACAACTGCCCCCATTAACATACTTTTTACATTCACAAATCATACATAATATGTTTCTAAAAAAATTGTAGCACACTTTACTTTAAACTATTGTTTACATATATATGCACAACACTTTTAAGCCCGGTCTAACAAACCTGTTTGCTGAGAGCTTTTCTAATGCACATAGATTTTTCAAAATAGAATGAGCCCCAGGAAATAACTATTTCCCGAGGCTCTTAATTATGCCATTTCAAGTTTTTCTTTAAGTGCGTCCTGAAGGACTTTTGATACGTTGATGTGATTCTTTTCGGCTTCTTCATTCAACCAATACGGTATACTTACATTCTTTCTCACAGCTCTGCTCATCATCTTTCTCTTATAAGCATCGAGATCTATATCTACCAATGTAGCGAATGACTCTCCATCACCTGCGAATGTTCCTTCTGCCACGTTTATATCCGAAAGTCTGCTCGCTTTCGGAATGCTATCTCTATCAAAGCAGGCACCTCCAATATAATCTCTGGCCATTGCGATGGCATCACTAAGTCCGAAGCCTTCCGTAAATCCTTTAAGGTCTGGAATTTCTACAAGATAGGTGTCTTTTTCATCATTTGTTGCTGTTAAAATAATCGGATAAACTGCTATCATGGTATCCTCCTTATCTATCTGAACGGGTGAGAGCTTTTACAGTCCCCACTTCCTAAGTATTGCCTTTGCTAATTTCTCATTTATTTCTCTATGTCTTGGTACCTGCTCCTCCTCAGCTCCTCTCTTGTATACGTCATGTTCAGCGCCGTGTCTTTCAAATTCGAAGCCTGCCGTTTTCAGCTTTTTTATTAGGTCTCTCTGTTTCATCGGCGTCCCTCCTTGTATTTTTATAATACACAAAAATTGTGTATTATTCAACAAATTTACACAATTTTTGTGTAAGATATTTACATCAAAAAATTGAACACTGGATCTTTGCACGTGTGCTGTGATTAGCCATAATGTAAATCAGGAAATCTATGCCAGAATAGCAGCACATCATTTCAGGTCTATTCAGATTCGTAGCTCGAAGGAACACACCCGTTTCCGCCCATTTCCGACAAAAAAATTAAGCCCGAAAGCATTCACAAACGTGATACTTTCGGGCTTTTCCGCTCCTGCTGGAACCGAGAG
>CAJOOT010000254.1 GCA_905236215.1 uncultured Eubacterium sp. | reverse complement strand
ATTAAGGAGATGAGTTATATGAGTGAAACTGACAACAGAGCTTTAGCACAAAACATGTCTGTAGGCAAACTTATTGTATTTGTACTTCCGACAATTATTGCATTATTGATTGCATCCCTCTACTCAATTGTGGACGGTGTATTTGTTTCCAATGTGGGTGGTACGACGGCGTTTGCGGCTATCAACCAGGTGTCACCGATCTTTCTGATCATTGCTTCAATCGGTTTTATGTTTGGAACCGGAGGAACCGCATTGGTGTCCAAGGTGCAGGGAGAGGGAGATCCCAAAAGAGCAAATGCGATATTCTCGCTGCTTACCTATGCATTGATTACGATCGGTGTTATTTTTTCCATTGTTCTGTGGTTTGTTACCGAGCCTATTCTGAAAGCTTTGGGAACAACGGATGATATGATGCCCTTCTGTATGGCTTATGCGCATATAATCATTCCGGCAATTACTTTGTTTATGCTGCAGTTCTATTTCCAGAGCTTTTTTGCATGTGCAGGGAAGCCGGTACTTGGATTGGTTGATACATTGCTGTCAGGTGTTGTCAATATTGGCGGCGATGCATTTCTTGTGGGAGTGGTTGCAAACGGAGATCCCATCAAGGCTGTAGAAGGAGCAGCAGTGGCGACTTCCGCAGGTCTTTTGGTAGGTGGTCTTGTTCCGCTTATATACTTCTTTGCAAAAAACAAGAGTTCATTAAGATTGGGAAAACCGGAATTCAAACTGCGCTATATCGGTGCAACCTGCGGCAACGGAATTTCCGAATTCTTTACTAATGTATCCGCATCTTTTATCAACATGGTATATAACTCCCTGTTTTTGTATATGATCGGTGATATGGGAGTTGCGGCTTATGGTACTGTCGGTTATGTAAACACGATTTTCGGAGCTATTGCAAGTGGATATGCAGTTGGTGTTGCACCGCTTGTTGCTTATAACTTTGGAGCAAAAAATACAGATGCACTGAAGAATTTACATAAAAACAGTCTTACCATTGTAATTGGATACAGTGTTATAGCCACCATAGTAATAGAAGTTTTAGCAACGCAGCTTGCGGGAATATTCGCTCACGGTGATGCTCAGCTTTTGCAGATAACGGTTGATGGTCTGAGAATATTTACACTATCCTTCTTATTCAAAGGTATCCCTACCTATGGATCGGGATTTTTCACAGCTCTCAACGATGGTTTTTCTTCAGGATTTATTTCCGCCATGCGAACACTTGTGTTCAACTTGGCAACGATCATTGCAGTACCTGTGTTGTTCTTCCATCTCTTCGGATCCAGTTACGAGGCTGCATATTACGGCGTATGGTATTCCATTGTAGGATCGGAAATTCTTGCGACGATCATGACATTTATCTTCTTTAAGGTCAAGAAAAAGAAATATCAATATTAAATTCTTACTTTTCCAAAAAAGAGTGCATCAGAGACTGAGATGCACTCTTTTTTTGAATATGAAGGTGTTTTACTGGAAAAAGCGAGACTTGAACTAATTGACAACTACGCACATTGTGCTAAAATACAACTAATAAGGGACTCTGACGGAAAGGGGCTATAGCTTCCGATCTGAAAGATCAGTATATCTATGGTATGCAGTATTCTGCCCGCAGAGTCCGTTTCGATATATACTGAAACGGTTTTTTTATTATCATTTTTAAGGAGGAAAAACCATGTGTGTAGGTTTATCGGCCAGAGTGGTAAAAGTCAAGGACGGCACTGCAATAGTGGATGCGTCAGGCGCTCAGCGTGAGGTTTCTGCAAGACTTATTGAATGTCTTGAACCCGGGGATTATGTTATGGTTCATGCAGGTGCGGCCATTGCAAAGATAACCGAGGATGACGACGAGGAGTCGGAAGAAGTGATGGGGCTTCTTTCATGAACGAAAATGTCAAAAGAGCCAAGGAGCTCATAGAAAATTATAATGGAAGACATCTTCGAATCATGGAGGTTTGCGGTACGCATACACATGAAATCTTCAGGTTGGGACTTCGCAGTATTCTACCAGAAAGTATCGAACTGATTTCGGGACCGGGGTGTCCGGTTTGCGTTACTCCCACCGGTTACATAGATGAGGCAGTCTGTCTTTGTCTGGAAAAGAATGTTACCATCTGTACATTTGGCGATCTTATCCGTGTGCCCGGCACTGATCTTTCGCTTGCAAAAGCACGTGAAAAGGGCGCAGACGTAAGGATGGTATATTCTCCTGTTGATGCTTTTGAACTGGCAAAAAAAGAGCCGGACAGACAAGTCTGTTTTTTGGCGGTGGGTTTCGAGACCACTACACCTGCTTCCTGCATTGCGGTGGATGAAGCAAAAAAAGCAGGACTTAAGAATTTTTCAATTCTCCCGGCGAATAAAACCATGTGGAACGCTATTAGAGCGTTAAAAGGCAGTGCGGATGCCTTTCTTTATCCGGGACATGTATGCGCCATTACAGGTACTGTTCCCTGCGAAGAGCTTGTGGATGAAGGTATATACGGGGCTGTAGCCGGTTTTACGGCAGGAGAGCTTATTACAGCCATTGCAGTTACCATAAGGCGCCTTGAAGAAGGCAGGCCGTTCTTTGAGAACTGTTATCCCAAAGTCGTAACCCGGGAGGGGTCGCGACCGGGTATGTCTCTGATAGAAAAGGTTATGAAGTCCTGTGATTCCGAATGGAGAGGATTGGGGGTAATACCCGAATCCGGACTGGTATTGGCTGATGAATACGCAGAATTTGATGCGCATGTTAAGTATGATCTTCCGAACATTAAGGGTGTGAGTAATCCCGCCTGCAGATGCGGAGATGTATTGCAGGGAAAATGCAAACCTTCGGACTGTAAGGTCTTTGGAAAAGTTTGTACACCTGAGCATCCTGTAGGAGCATGTATGGTTTCTAACGAGGGAAGTTGCAGCGCATATTATCAATATGGAGGTTTGACTAAATGAACGAGACTGTTACTCTTGCTCACGGAGCGGGCGGAAAACAGACATCTGAACTTATAGATAAAATATTTAAAAATCATTTTTCTAATCCGGATTTGACGGCTGATGATGCAGCTGTCATTGATGTGGAAAAAGGAAAAATAGCTATGTCCACGGATGGATTTATCGTATCACCGTGGGAGTTTCCGGGTGGAAATATCGGTAAGCTTTCCATCTGCGGAACTGTCAACGACATTGCCTGCATGGGCGCTCGTCCCAAATATCTTACATGCTCTTTTATAATAGAAGAGGGCTTTCCCATGGATGATCTTGAAAAGATAGCGGCTGCTATGGAAAAGACAGCTAAAGAAGCCGGTATAGAGATTGTGGCAGGAGATACCAAAGTGGCCGGAAAAGGTCAGGTGGATCACATATTCATAACAACTGCGGGTATAGGAGAGGTTCTTCCCGGCGTGCAGACATCGGGGGCTTTGGCTAAACCGGGGGATGCAATCATAGTTACCGGAGATGTGGGACGTCATGGTTGCACCATTCTGCTCGAGAGAAATGATTTTGCTATAGATGCTCATGTAACAAGTGATTGCGCTCCTTTGTGGGGTGCTGTTGAGAGTGTCTTAAACGTAACCAAGGACATTCATGTTATAAGAGATGCAACCAGAGGCGGTGTCGGTACAGTACTTTACGAGATAGCATCCCAAAGCAATGTAGGCATTACCATAGATCAGTCGGCGGTTCCTGTTGACGACAGCGTCAAGGGCGTCTGCGGCATGCTTGGCCTTGAACCGTTATATCTTGCATGTGAGGGAAGGCTTGTGATGATTGCGCCGGGGAATAAGGCTGACGCCATCGTGGATGCGTTGAAAAACAATCCCTACTGCAAGAACGCATCAATCATTGGAAAAGTCACCGATGAAATGCCGGGAAACGTTCTGATGGAAACAGAGATAGGGGCAAAAACTCTTCTTCCGCAGCCTCAGGGAGAGCTTCTTCCCAGGATTTGTTGAGTTTTACAAAACTTGTGATAAAAACCCTTGACATGAAAGACACCATGATAGTATAATAGCCGAGCGGCTGTGAAACAGCGCGCAACCTGGCGGAGTAGCTCAGCTGGCGAGAGCACACGGTTCATACCCGTGGTGTCGAGAGTTCAAGTCTCCCCTCCGCTACTTGCGGTCTGCATATGCAGACCGTTTTTTTAAACGTTATTTTGGGGTTAGGAGTGTGTTATGAAAAAGAAAAAATATTTTAAAAGAGTTGTGTCTATAGTTCTTGCGGCAACGCTGTGTGCTACCTCCGGTATTTTTATAACCGGTGAGAAGTCTTTTGGAGCAGCGGTTATTCTTATGCCGGATGTTACTTCCGAAATGACTGATGCGTCCTATTGGACATCCATGTCAGACGATGCTTCATCCGTGCTTACTACAGATGAGGAGATATCCCTGATAAACGCCGGAGGAATATTGGCTGAAGGTACCCATCAGATAGATATTGCCTCATGTTCCAAAACGAGCAGCGGAGCGGATTTAAAAGACGCTTATACAAAGGATGTCATGGAAGAGTATGTGGGTACGTCGGGTAATTCTAAAGGCTATTACGATGCCTCCGGAAAGGATCTGTATGATTACTATTATGACGAGTCAGGTGAAGCGATAGATGAATCTAACGGTTACTTTTACGAAGCCTTCGAAAACCTTGATAGCGGCAGTGATCTGACTGAGGTTCAGTATGCTGTGCCGGTTCGTTATACCACTATTAATGAACTCCCATCGGATCTTCCCATCTATGATGACCATTATGACGTTGATTGTGACTATGAATACCTTTCCGGCTTAAGAGTTAATGAACCGGTGGTCATCGGAGCATATTCAAAGGATAATAAGTGGTGTTATGTCAACTCATCTTTTTATAACGGCTGGGTAAAAACAGAAGATCTGGCTGTCTTTGAATCAAAAGAAGAGTGGCTTGCCTCCTGGGATATTGATGATGAGGATTTTCTGGTGGTCTACGGGTACAAAGTATACACTGAAGATTCTTATGACGAGCCTGCTACCGCCAATGTGGCTCTTACCATGGGTACCAGACTTCCTGTTACCGGAGCTGAGGCTCAAAAGGATCAGGTTACAAACAGAAGCACACATTACAATTACATAGTAACCCTTCCCACTCGTGATTCGGACGGTAAATACGTTGCAAAGAAAGCGCTGATAAGTGAAAGTGACAGAGTATCTTTGGGATACCTTACACTCACACAGAAAAACCTTGCGGATGTGGCTTTCGGTATGCTTGGAAAACGTTACGGATGGGGAGGTATGCTAAATTCCGATGATTGCAGTCAGTATGTGAGAAATGTCTACGCATGCTTTGGCATAGATCTTCCAAGGGATACCGACTTTCAGCAAAAAGCCGCAACCTTCGGCTATGATGTCTCAGGCTATACCGATGAAGAAAAAGAAGAGCTTCTTGATCATTTGCCTTTAGGCACGGTACTTTTCTTTAAAGGCCATGAAATGATCTATCTGGGGCATTCCGGGGAGCATTACTACGTTATAAGTTCCGTGAGCTCCATCATGGATTCAACCACAAACACCAGAATGAAAGTCCGAAATGTTATCATCAATACACTTGATTCAAAGCGCGCCAACGGATTAACCTGGCTTGAATGCCTTACCACATACAAAATTCCGTGGCGATATAAGGATTATTCGGTTGCAAATGCCACAACGGATGAAGAAGCCGGAAATAAGGTCGATGCCT
>CAJOOT010000253.1 GCA_905236215.1 uncultured Eubacterium sp. | reverse complement strand
GCAGATATAATGATGTCAATCGGAAACTATAAGCTTAGCGATACAGAAGGTCATTCCTTTGATCCGGCTGTTCGCGATGCAGTATCCGAGCTTTCGAAGACTCTTGCGAAAACCAAAACCGTGAAAGCATTTATGGATGCTGTCAGTACTTTCTATGAGAATACCGGTGTCGGTGGAATTGGTTTACATAAAGCTTTCAGGCTGACAAAGAAAACAATTACCGACAGGAAGGAACGCATAAAAGATCGAACTGTTAATATTACTTCGATTGAAGACACGGCTCCGGTCAGTCTCGAGGAACTCATAGGCTATGATGACGCAAAAAAGAGACTTATAGAGAATACTGAGGCTTTTGTGGAGGGTAAACCTGCTAACAACTGCCTTTTGTACGGAGAAGCAGGTACCGGAAAGTCCACGAGCGTTAAGGCTGTTATGAACAGATATTTTGACAAAGGCCTTCGTGTGATTGAGCTGTACAAACATCAGACCAAATATCTGAATGATTTATTAGCGCTTCTTCGAAACAGAAATTATAAATTCATTATCTTTATGGATGATCTTTCGTTTGAGGAGTTTGAGGTTGAATATAAGTATCTTAAGGCTGTTATAGAAGGTGGACTTGAAGAAAGACCTGATAATGTTCTTATCTACGCCACATCAAACAGACGTCATCTTATAAAGGAGTCATTCTCAGACAGAGCTGATGCAAAGGACGACGTGCATTACTCCGAGACCGTAGAAGAGAAGACTTCGTTGTTCTCAAGATTCGGGGTCAGAATTCGTTTTACGGCTCCCTCTAAAAAGGATTATGAAACAATTGTCCTTGAGCTTGCACAAAGAGCCGGCATCAAAATGGATAAGAAGGAGCTACTCAAAAAAGCAAATGAATGGGAAGTATCAAACGGCGGATTTTCAGGCAGATGTGCCAGACAATTTATAGATTATATTTGCGGATTGAAAGACTGATCAAAATTGATCGGAGGATTAAATGAGATTTATATCGTGGAATGTCAATGGCTTGAGAGCCTGTATGAAAAAGGGATTTGAAGATGTTTTTAGAGAGCTTGATGCCGATATCTTTTGCATCCAGGAATCAAAGCTCCAGGAAGGTCAGATTGATTTTGAGCCGGAGGGCTATTATTCATATTGGAACTATGCTGTAAAAAAAGGATATTCGGGTACGGCAATCTTTACAAAAAAAGAACCGTTGTCGGTTTCTCTTGGCATAGGTATTGACAAACATGATCAGGAAGGCAGAGTTATTACTCTTGAATTTGAGGATTTTTACTTTATTACCGTTTATACTCCAAACTCACAGGATGGATTAAAACGTCTTGAATACAGAATGGAATGGGAAGATGATTTTCGCCGGTATCTTAAAGGTCTTGAAGAAAAAAAACCGGTGGTGTTCTGCGGAGATCTTAATGTTGCTTACTCGGAAATAGATTTAAAAAATCCTTCGAGTAATCACAAAAATGCCGGGTTTACGGATAAAGAGAGAAACAAATTCGGAGAGCTTTTAGAAAACGGTTTTGTAGATACCTTCAGATTTTTTTATCCGGAAATGAAAGATATATATTCCTGGTGGTCCTATCGTTTCCATGCAAGAGATAACAATGCCGGATGGCGAATTGATTATTTCATGGTTTCAGACGTGTTGAAAGACAGGCTAAAAGATGCAAAGATACATACCGATATTTTCGGCAGCGACCATTGTCCTGTTGAACTCGAGATTATATAATAGTGATTTAGAAAAGAAAGGTAAATGATTATGAACAACATGGAATTCAAAAGGAAACTCCCGATACCGAAGGATATCAAAGAACAGTATCCTGTATCGGAAAAGGTGGCTGCCCTTAAGACAAAGCGTGACGAGGCTGTAAAAAATATCTTCTCAGGGAAGGATAAAAGACTTATCCTTGTTATAGGACCGTGTTCTGCTGACAATGAAGAGGCAGTTCTTGATTATATTTCCAGACTGGCAAAAATACGTGATAAAGTGGAAGATAAACTTTTTATCATCCCCAGAATCTATACAAATAAGCCCCGTACTACAGGTAATGGATATAAGGGTATGCTCCATCAGCCGGATCCAACAGAAGAAGAGGATATGCTCAAAGGAATTGTAGCTATCAGAAGGCTTCATATGAGAGCTGCCGAAGAATGCGGATTCACCTGTGCAGATGAGATGCTCTATCCTGAGAATCACAGATATCTTTCGGATCTTCTGGCTTATGTAGCTGTTGGAGCCCGCTCGGTGGAGGATCAGCAGCACAGGCTTACAGCCAGCGGTCTTAGTATTCCCGCCGGCATGAAAAACCCCACTGAAGGCGATCTTTCCGTTATGATGAATTCTATTACCGCAGCTCAGAGTTCACATACTTTCATTTACAGAGGATGGGAAGTAAGAACAAAAGGAAATCCGTATGCTCATGCAATACTCCGCGGCTATGTGGACAGCTACGGATACAGTCATCCTAACTATCATTTTGAGGATCTTACTGAATTGAGCAGGCGTTATAAAGAAGGAAACTTCGCTAATCCGTCTGTTATAGTGGACTGCAATCATTCCAATTCAGGTAAAAAATACATTGAGCAGATAAGGATCGCAGGCGATGTTCTTAACTCTTGCAAGTTGTCTCCCGATATCAAGAGCCTGGTAAAAGGACTTATGATAGAAAGTTATATAGAAGACGGTAATCAGTCTGCAGATGAAGGGGTTTACGGAAAATCCATTACCGATCCGTGTCTTGGTTGGGAAAAGAGCGAAAAGCTCATACTTGAGCTTGCTGATAAGTGGAGTCTCTGATTAAGGCTTTTTAACTCAGTTGGAGAAAGCTCTCACCTCTTAACAAAGCACAGCGCGAGACTTGATCGTG
>CAJOOT010000252.1 GCA_905236215.1 uncultured Eubacterium sp. | reverse complement strand
TTCCAAAATTGCGGAAAATGGGAGCTGAAAGTCTTCATCTGATAGGTGACAAAGGAACCGATAATTCCGGCTATGATAGCACCAACGAAGCCTGTCTGTGTGTTCATGGCAATGAAACCACCGGCAAAGCCTGCCATAAAGGCTTCCTGCCCTATAAGCATATAGGACATAAATCCGGCAAAGACGGGCAGCATAAAGCTAAATATCGTACTTCCAAGGTCGTTCATGGCAGCAGCCACGGGAGTAATTGACCCAAGCTGAGATCTGCCGGAAACATCGATAGAAGACAGATCCACGCTCAAAGAATCAAAGAGAAAAGCCAGGCCTATCAGTATACCGCCTGCAGCTACAAACGGAATCATCATGCGTACGCCTTCCAAAATGCTTTTATACAGATTTTTGCCGGTAAAGACGCGTTCCTCTCCGGAAATGCTTCGTGTTTGATCTTTGGAGACGGTAGCCTTTGATTCTAAAGAATTAAAGCATTTTTTTTCAATTGCCGCAGGATTACCAGAGTATACTTTGTCAATAATGCCGGGATAGAAGGCCGTTACACAGTTTCTGCCGGACTGTTTGGAGTCGTACAATGCCAGATCGGCACGTTCACTGATTCTGGCAAGTTCCTTGTCCGTGCCAATGTCAGTGAGTCCTACGCTGATGGTTAGTTCGAAGCCTTCGGGGGTTTCCATATTGAGAACTTCTTTTCTGAGATTGTCCAGAATATCATATGCTTTGTCTGCCGGGTATTTCAGTACTCCGATAAACTCGTCTCCACCCCATCTGCCGATCATGGCATTATGGTTGGTAATGAGCTGTTTGAGCTTATGGGATAAAAGGCGCAATGCCTCATCTCCGGTGGGGTGACCAAAATTATCGTTTATATGCTTAAAATAGTCAAGATCAAGGATAAACAGGGAAGCTTCTTCCGTATTGTCTTCTATAAAGTTTTTAAAATCCTCCATAAAGGACTTTCGGTTTGCGAGACCTGTCAGTTCATCCGTTGTTGCAAGTCTGATCAGACGTTTTCTGTATTGCAGTATTGTGTTTGAAACAAGTATTATGACCACAAACAGCAGAAGTATTTCGATAAACAGAATAAGCACCAGCTGCCTGCTTTCCGCTTCTCTTGCATATTTTCCCGAGTTTTTTACGGCAAGATAATGATCTGCATCGGAAAGCCGTATTATGCCAAGGCACACACCTGTGGTATAGAAAGGATTATCTGTATCATTTATGGAAAGGTATTTGATCTCGTCTGCTTCCTTTAAATCAGCGGCTGTAATTTGGGAAAAGTCGGAGAGAGAAAAAATATTTTCTGCATCATTCGGATCATTTGTCAGTGTGATATTTCCGTCATTATCAAATAACCAATAGGTGATTGATTCGCTTTTGTAGAGATCTGTGTTGGGAAGTTTGTCGGATTCGATATCTGACTTAATCTGGAAGACAGAAAGTGCTAGATTTGACTTGGAATAGGAACGTAAGGACTCTACATACATAGAGACAAACAGCAGAGAACTACCTGCAAAGGCAACTGCAATGATGATTATGATACCTATGAATTGTTTGTTTATCTTTTCCTTTACCATATCTGAAATCTTATATCTTACATAAACTCAAATAAGCCTTGAGACCAAGGCTATTTACACCTTGATTATACGACATTTTTTGTATAAATGATAGGGGATTGACATAAAATTAACGGAAACTGGAAGGTAGGAATGTGAATTCAATCGTGTTATACTTTAGTCTGGTTATATTATTGGCTTAAGAACAGTAAAATCAGGAGATAAAGAGAATGAGTTTAAATGACACCCCGTCCTCGGAAAGAGTACACATTGCATTCTTCGGATGCAGGAATGCCGGAAAATCCAGCCTTGTCAATGCTGTTACAGGTCAGGATCTTTCAGTGGTTTCCGATGTTTTCGGCACCACCACAGACCCTGTCAAAAAGGCCATGGAACTGCTTCCCATGGGTCCGGTGGTTATCATAGATACACCCGGATTTGATGATGAGGGGGAATTGGGAGAACTTCGTGTAAGGAAGACCAGACAGATATTAAACAGAGCAGATGTGGCCGTACTGGTAGTTGACATAACAATCGGAATGAAAAAAAGTGACAAAGAGCTTCTTGAGATGTTCAGGGAAAAGGAGATCCCTTATATCGTCGTATGGAATAAGGCGGATCTTGCAGATAAAAGTGTCTGTCCGAAGGAGAATGAAAATGAGATAGCGGTAAGTGCTCTCCAAAATCAAAATATAAACGAACTCAAGGAAAAGATAGCGCACCTTGCGAAGCATTCAGGAGAGGACAAGCATCTCGTATCTGATCTTCTTACCCCGGAAGACATCGTGCTTTTGGTTATTCCCATTGACAAGTCTGCCCCCAAAGGAAGACTGATTCTTCCTCAACAGCAGGTCATCCGTGATATTTTAGACATTGGAGCTTCGGTTATCTGTGCCAAGGAAGCGGAGCTTTCGGAACTTATAGAAAGGCTTGGAGAAAAGGCACGTCCGGCTATGGTAATTACCGACAGCCAGGTCTTTGACAGAGTCTCAAAGGAAGTGGGAGAAGATATACCACTTACCTCGTTTTCGATATTAATGGCCAGATATAAGGGGCTTTTGGATGAAGCGGTTAAGGGAGTTGCAGCCATAGAAAACCTAAAGGACGGAGATATTGTTCTTATGGGCGAAGGATGTACGCATCATCGCCAGTGCGAGGATATCGGCACGGTTAAGATTCCGAACTGGCTTAAGGAATACACCGGAAAGGATATCAGGATAGAAGCCTCCTCCGGTCAGGGATTTCCCGATGATTTGTCTAAGTATTCGCTTATTATACATTGCGGCGGATGCATGCTGAACGAACGCGAGATACGATACAGAATGAAATGTGCCAAAGACCAGGGTGTACCTATTACCAATTATGGCATTACGATTGCGTATATGAACGGAATACTTAAGCGTTCTGTAGCGATATTTCCCCATCTAAACGGGCTTCTGTAAAAGCGGTACTGTCTTTACTCGGACGGCTCCGTATGATATCATAAAAGCGCTTAAGACAGCAGAATGACAGGCGATAAAGCATTGTATGTACACATAGAAAGGGATGATAAAATGGCATGTTTTCTCGTACCTACGGCGGAAGCCGTAATCACTACGGTTGTTACCAAGGCTCAGGAATCAAGAGAAAAGAATACTCCTGATGAAAAGATAAAATCTACCAAAGAAGTGGTGAAAATTCCGTTATCACGTAAATTAAAATGGCTGAATCGACTTCTTTTCGGAGGGGCGTTTCTTCTTGCCTTTGAACATTTGTGGCATGGAGAGATAGCGCCGTATTTCCCGTTTCTTACAGCAGCGTCGGATCCGGAGGCACTTTCGGATGTGCTTTATGAGATGGCTACCACCGGAGTTACCATGGCAGCACTTATTACCGGAGTGTGGGCAGTTATGTGCGTTGTGGCGGACAGAATAGTAAAAAGAGATAATGAGCCCAAGACAATAGGAGATAGCAAATGACATTACTGATCAGTATTATTGCGGCTGTTATCAGTACCTTTGTGTGGTACAGGGGTATGCCCGAAAACAAATACAGGACAGGTATTCTTTGTTGGATGTTTTGGGGGGCATCCATCATGTGGTTTACGGATGCAATATATGAATACTCTGAGCTTGGAGCATTGTATTTTTCACCGGCTTTGGAAGATATGATAAACGATATTTTCCTTGGGCTTTCTGTAGTTGCATTAGGTCTGGTGATCTGGATAGTACGTCTTCTTATACTTGATCCCAAGGGGGTAATAAAAGGTATACTATCAAAGAAGGATGAGGAGAGAGGTACAGTAACTACCGGCGAAAATGAAGAAGTTTAAAAGTTTTTTAAAAATTTCCAAAGTTACATTGCAGGCCGGTGTTTTGGCGATGCTTGTGATGTGTGTTTCTTTTATGGTCGGATGCGGTAATTCCAAAGCTGACCTTTTTTCATCTATAGAGGATCTTAACAGCGATAGCGTAACTCTTGCTATAGATGAGACATCAAGAGCTGCGATTCTTTCCAGAAAAGAGCTTTCAAATGCTAATTTTGACGTGTATCCCAGCGACGTGGAGGGGATTTTGGCCGTTCGTGAGGGAATGGCAGATGCTGTGATTTTTGAGAAAACATATTTTGAATATTTTCTCAGTTCCGAAGGCATTGATAATCTTGAAATACTGGACGGAAATATTGGATACAGCGAGATTGCTGTGGGTATATCTGATGAAAAACTCTATCTTAGAGATTCTATCAACAGCTTTATCGAACAGATTAAGACAGACGGAACTATAGATGATATGTACTTTAGGTGGGTCACCGATGCCCAAACCCGGTTGCCAAAGATAGATGATCCCAAGGATCCTGCGGAGACAATTATTGTGGGTACATCCGGCCTTATCGCCCCCTTTACTTATTATTCCGATGACGGCAGACTTACCGGATTCGATATCGAGCTTATAAAACGTCTTGGACTCTATCTTAATGTGAATATTGAGGTGAGGGCTATGGGCTATGATGCGCTGGTGGCCTCCCTTCAGTCAGGAAGGATAGATCTTGTTGTTGCAGATTTTAATATCACCGAAGAGAGAGCGAAAATAATAAACTATTCCGATCCCTATTTTACCGATGACATAGTTGCGCTGGTTTCATCGGACAGGGTAAAGGGGGATTCTCAGACCCAAACCAACAGTGAATCGGGGTTTATTGATGGTATTGCAAGAAGTTTTTACGCTACATTTATTACAGAAAACAGGTGGCGTCTTATCCTAAAGGGTATACTGGTTACTATATTGTTGTCGGTAACCTCTGTTTTACTTGGTACATATCTGGGATTTTTGTGGAGCTTTCCCCTTCGCAGTACCAATACCGCAATAAGGCGTATTATGGGCGGCATCAGCTTTTTCCTTGGGGCGGTTCCCATAGTTGTTATTTTGATGGTGCTGTATTACATTGTCTTTGCAGGCACTGCCGTAAGTGCTGAGATAGTGGCTGTCATAGGGCTTACACTGGACTTTGCCAATGTTACTGCAATTACCATAAATACCGGTGTGAGAGGCGTGGACTCGGGTCAGATTGAAGCGGCTTTGGCATTGGGATTTTCCGGGAAGAAAGTATTCAGAAAGATTACGATGCCCCAGGTAATAAGACAAATGTTGCCGCAATACAGAGCATCTATCATTACACAGATAAAAGCCACGGCCATAGTAGGATACATTACGGTTGAAGATCTTACCAAGATAAGCGATATCATAAGGAGCAGAACCTATGATGCCTTTTTCCCGCTTATAGTATCGGCGGTCATATACTTTTTGCTGGCATTAATCACCCTTATGATGTTTTTGAGAGCTGTACATTCTTTTGAACCCCAAAGTCGCAGGCGTTTGCTGAGGGGACTCTCGGGTGAAGGCTACGGCACAGGTCAAAAGATTTACAAGGATAATTTTTCCGGAGAGGAGAGTACGGATGATGTTGATCCGGATATTCCCGTTATCCGTATAGAGCATCTGAAGAAAACCTACGGCAATGTTGTGCCTTTAGTGGATATTAATGCTGATATCAAAAGGGGAGAGGTCATATCTGTCATTGGTCCTTCCGGTAGCGGAAAGAGTACTATGCTCCGTTGTATAAACAGGCTTGAAGAGCCAACCTCCGGCAGTATATTTATTAATGGAATCAGGATAAAAGACAGGGAGGAAGATATACTCAGAATGCGTCTTAAGGTAGGCATGGTATTTCAGTCCTTTAATCTGTTTGCCCATCTTATGATTATCGAAAACGTTATGCTTGCCCAGACTGAGCTTCTTAAAAAGAGCAGGAAGGAAGCGTTTGACGAGAGTTTGAGATGCCTTAAGCTGGTAGGGCTTGGGGATAAGATATACAACTATCCCGATGAACTTTCCGGAGGTCAAAAGCAGAGAGCTGCCATAGCCCGTACTATGGCCATGCATCCTGATATAATGCTGCTTGATGAGCCTACATCGGCACTTGATCCATCCAATGTGCGAGAGGTTCAGTCGGTAATATCCAGACTTTCCGGCCAGGGTCTGACAATGCTTATTGTTACACACGATCTTAAGTTTTCACGGGAAGTGTCTGACAGAGTTTTCTATATGGATGAGGGTATCATATATGATGATGGTACTCCCGAAGAAATATATGAGCATCCGGTAAAAGAAAAAACCATAAATTATGTCAACTATATGCAAAGCTATAAATATGATATTGTGAGCGAAGACTTTGATATATACGAGCTTTATAAAGGAGTGGACGAATATGTATCAAACCATATGCTTGATCCCCACATATCTCAAAAAGCTGTCAGCGTACTTGAAGAAGTCATAATGGTACTTTTGCGTGATAAATCAGAAAAAATAAGCGTTTCAGTCAGTCATTCCAAAGTAGATAATGCGCTTAAGATTGAATTGATATACGGTGGGGAAAACTATGATCCGCTTGAGGACGAGGATGCGGATAAGATTTCGAAAAAGATTGTTGAAAGCTATATTTGTGGCAGAGAACATATTTTTTCGGATAATATCAACAAACTTTCCCTTAGCATTGACTATCGCTAAACTTCCGAATATTGGAAAAACAATGGCTCTGTCCTTAATGTAAGGACAGGGCTTTTTGTTTGTCCGGTCATATTTCTAATTACCTATTGACAAGGTGGGTAATTCGTACTATATTGATATTACCTACCGATTAGGTGGGTTTATACAATATCTCAACAGCAATCAAATGCCGGGCTTTCCCGGCAGATTTTAAGGAGGAAGGAACACATGATATACGCAGATAACGCAGCTACAACAGGAATGAGTCAGACGGCTGTCGATGCAATGCTTCCATACATGACACAAAAGTACGGAAATCCCTCCAGTCTTTATTCTTTCGGGCAGGAAGCAAAGGAAGATCTTGAGGATGCAAGGGAAAGGGTTGCCGCCTGTCTTAATGCCGATGCGAGGGAGATTACCTTCACATCCGGCGGAAGTGAAGCGGATAATCAGGCTATTATCACGGCTGCACGCATCGGAGAAAGAAAGGGGAAAAAGCATATCATATCTACGGCTTTTGAGCATCATGCAGTGCTTCATACACTTGAAAAGCTAAAAAAACAGGGATTTGATATCACTCTGCTCGATGTTCATAAAAACGGAGTGGTTACGGCAGATCAGGTTCGTGAGGCGATAAGAGATGATACCTGTCTTGTTACGGTTATGTATGCAAACAACGAAATCGGTACCATACAGCCTATCTCGGAAATCGGAGAAGTATGTAGGGAAAAAAAGGTGCTCTTTCATACGGATGCAGTGCAGGCAGCAGGACATCTTCATATAGATGTAAAAGCTCAGAATATAGATATGCTTTCAATTTCCGGCCATAAGTTTCATGGTCCCAAGGGCATAGGCGCTCTT
>CAJOOT010000251.1 GCA_905236215.1 uncultured Eubacterium sp. | reverse complement strand
TACGCTGGGCCAGGCCTTCAATTACGGCCGTTTTTCCCACTCCCGGTTCACCGATAAGGACAGGGTTGTTTTTGGTTTTTCTGGATAATATCCTGATTACGTGTTGTATCTCTGCATCACGGCCGATGACAGGATCCGATTTTTGGGATCTTGCCAGTTCTACCATATCGCTTCCGTATTTTTCCAGAGTATCGTAAGTGGCCTCCGGATTGTCACTGGTCACATTCACATGGCCGCGTACTTCAGAGAGCGCATTGAGGAAGCGTTCTCTGGTGAGTCCGTATTCTTTAAAGAAGGATTTTAAACCTTTTCCGGGGCGCTTCAGCATTGACAGAAACAAATGTTCCACAGAGACATATTCGTCGCCCATGGCTTTTGCTTCGTCTTCGGCATGTATAAGGATATTGTTCAGTTCCTGACCACAGTATATCTGGCCTCCTGATACCTTGGGAAGTGAAGAAACCTTTGAGGTGACATTGTTCGTAAAGTGGTTCAGGTCTATCTCCATCTTTTCGATAAGTTTGGGAATGAGACCATCCTCCTGAACAGTAAGTGCCAAAAGAAGGTGCTCCGGCTTCATTTCCTGATGTCCGAAGTCGTACATGAGCTTTTCTATGTCATTTAATGCTTCTGTTGATTTCTGAGTGAATTTTTGTATATTCATACTACACGCCTCCTTTCCGGCGCAGGATTGCAGCGAACCATAAGAAGAACGCTGTTTTGTATTTGTTCTATTGAGAGTATAACACAGATGATTAGCACTCGCAACCCCAGAGTGCTAAAAACTATTTGAGGCGACAAGGTATCTTATATTTGATATAATACAATTCAAGGATTTTTGGAAGGAAGGTTTTCCGTTATGATAAATGAATACGAAAAAGAGCACTTTAAAAAACTTAGGAGACTTGCACCCGGGTGCATGGTCCTGCTCAAGAAAAACGGGGATTTTCCATTGGATAAGCCCTGTAATATTGCGTTGTTCGGAAATGGAGCCAGACATACTCAAAAAGGCGGATCAGGATCGGGCGATGTGAATTCACGTTTTTATATGACCGTAGAAAAGGGGCTTGATAAGTCGGGCTTTACAGTGAACACAAAGGATTGGCTTAATGATTATGATGTAATATGGGAAAAGGCCAAAAAACAGTTTAACAGAAAAATCAGACTGGAGGCCGTAAGAAACAAGAAAAATCCTATTGTCTATGCCCTGGGAAAGGTGATGCCCGAGCCGGAGTATGACCTTTCTGTTGCAAGCGGTGTGGATACCTGCATATATTGTTTGGCACGCAGGGGCGGTGAGGGAAGTGACAGGGAGGATATTGACGGAGATCTTACCCTCACCGGAACAGAGATCAGAGATATCAGAAAATGTGCACAGTTATATCCTAAATTCATGCTGGTGCTCAATACGGCAGCTATGGTGGACATTTCACCCGTTGCCGATGTTGTTGAAAATATATTGCTTTTGTCGCAACTGGGAATTACAACCGGATTAAGCCTGGCGGATGTATTGCTTGGAAAGGCAACTCCTTCGGGAAAGCTCGCATCCACATGGGTAGACAGAGAGGATATTTGTAACGTGGGTGATTTTGGGTTTTCAAATGATGTGCGTTACAGAGAAGGCATATATGTGGGATACAGGTATTATGACAGCTTTGAAAAGTCACCTGTTTATCCCTTCGGATATGGATTATCTTATACAGAGTTTGATATTTCACTTGTGAAGGCGGAGCTTGACGGAACAAAAGTAAAGGTGAGCGCCGAAGTTTCCAATAAGGGAAAATACAAAGGAAAAGAAGTGGTTCAGCTTTATATGAGTGCACCCTTCGGAAAGCTTGATAAGCCCTACCAGGAGCTTTGCGCATTTAAAAAGACATCTACACTCAAGCCAAACGAAAAGGAGATAGTTGAACTCGAGTTTGACATTGTCGATCACGCTTCATTTGATCAGGTATCTTCGGCTTTTATACTTGAAAAGGGAGACTACATATTAAGATTGGGAAATTCCAGCCGAGATACAGAAGTTATTGCTCTTGTTGAGATGGATTCTGAACAGGTAGTGCAGACCGTAAGACACGTGGGCGGTATGACGGACTTTGATGATATCAAAAATGAGGATAAGGTCGTAGAGGATATTTCCGAGGATATAATCGTCCTAAAGCTTGATACCTCAGAGTTTGTAAAGAGATCACAGAATAACGAAAAGGTTGAGTCTGAAGAAGAAGAACAGCTTAAGCGGAAAGTCGGAAATTTTGTTTCCGCTCTTAATGATGATGAGCTTGTCAGACTCTGTGTGGGTGATTTTGCCACAGGGAAAACAGTAAGTAACGCGATTGGGGTTGCCTCAAGAGAAGTGGCAGGAGCTGCAGGTCAGACGCACAGAGCAGGTGGGCTTCCAACTGCTGTTATGGCTGACGGACCCGCGGGATTAAGGCTCAGCCGCAGGTATACCAGAGATGGAAAGGGTGCGCATCCTTTATGCGATGTATTGCCTTCCGAAATCGAAGAATCAATGGATTCGCTGGAAAGAGGACTTTTAAGGGCATTTACCAGACCCAGGATTAAGGGAAAGGTGCATTTCCAATATTGCACTGCCATTCCTGTAGGAACGGCAATTGCACAGAGCTTTGATCTTGAACTTGCAGAAAAATGCGGAGATCTCGTTGGAACCGAGATGGAGTATTTTGGCGTGAATCTGTGGTTGGCCCCCGGAATGAACATACAAAGACATCCTTTGTGCGGAAGAAATTTTGAGTATTATTCAGAAGATCCCGTTGTTACAGGTCTTATGGCCTCTCACATCACTGCCGGCGTGCAACGTCATAATGGCTGTGGGGTTACATTAAAACATTTTTGCTGCAACAATCAGGAAAAGAACAGAGAGCAGTCTAACAGCATGGTAAGTGAGAGAGCACTTAGGGAGATATATCTTAAGGGATTTGAAATAGCTGTCAGATCCTCTAAGCCGGCGGCTGTCATGACATCCTATAATCTTTTAAACGGCGTACATACATCGGAAAGAGACGATCTTATGAAGATACTCCTGAGACAGGACTGGGGATTTGAAGGTCTTATAATGACCGATTGGGTGGTCTCGGCCGCAAAGAATTCGGATGCTCTGTACGATGTGGCAGAGCCGGTGAATAGCCTTAAAGCAGGAAATGATATTTTTATGCCGGGTTCAAAGAGTGATGTTATCAAAATATCAAGAGCAATGAAAAAAGACCCGGATCATCCCGGCTCAGTATCAAGAGATGAAGTGTTAAGGGCTGCTACAAATGTGGTCACCACCGTTTTCAGACTTAGAAATATTAAATATTAATGTGACTGTCTGTACAGCAGAATCTCATTAATCTTGTTGTTTAGGGCGTTTATGTTTATAGGCTTGGGCACATGAGCATCCATTCCCGCATCCAACGCATTTTGCACATCACTATCAAAAGCATTGGCTGTTAAAGCAATGATAGGTATATTGGCCGCATCCTGGCGGCCTTTTGTATCGGCAAGCTTCCTTATGGCTCTTGCAGCATCCAAACCGTTCATGACAGGCATTTGGATATCCATAAGGATAAGATCAAAGGTACCCGGAGCTTCGTCGTCAAAGAACTTCAGAGCATCAGCGCCGTTGGTGGCGATGACGGTTCTGGCATTGTTCAATTCGACCATGGTGGAAACAATCTCGGCGTTTAGTTCATTATCTTCTGCAATAAGGACAGTTTTGCCGTCAAGAAGATTCTCTCGCGTATCAACTGCTTTGTCAGTGGGAGACTGAACTCGGTTACCGAACATACCTCCACCGGATTTGATGCTTTTGGCAGCGTCAAATGTTGTTTTGGAGTCGTCCTTTTCTTTTTTGAGAGGAATACTTATGGTAAATACAGTGCCTTCATCAGGCCGGCTCTTTACATGGATGGTTCCGCCCATTAGTTCCACCAGGTTCTTTGTGATGGTAAGTCCGAGACCCGTGCCGGGGATATTCGATGATCCGGTTCTTTCTTCTCTGGAAAACGGAGTAAAGAGCTTTTGCTGAAACTCTTCTGACATGCCACATCCGTTGTCTGATATGGTAAACTCCACCTGAGTGTATGCATCATTGTTCATGTCGCTCTGTCTTAAGGAGAGTTCTACGTGACCGTTCTCTGAACTGTATTTGATGGCATTGTCCAAAAGATTGACCAGAAACTGTGATATTCTGGCACTGTCACCGGAGAAGTATTCGTCTACGGAGCTGTCGATGTTGTATTTAAATATCGTACCATGCCTTGTCAGGTTGGGAGTGATGATATCCAGAATGGAGGATATTAATTCCGACATGTTAAATTTTGAGTCGTCAAGCTCTACATGACCGGACTCAATCTTGCTCATGTCGAGAACTTCATTTATGAGAAGAAGGAGCTGGTTGCCTGAACGAAGGATTTTTTCTGTGTAGTTGATAATGGAAGAAGGATCTCCTACCGAGCATTGCATGAGTGTGGCAAATCCTATGATCGCATTAAGAGGAGTTCGTATATCATGTGACATCTGTGACAGAAATTGAGTTTTGGCCATGTTGGCTTTTTCTGCATTTTTTGCGGACTCAATAAGTGCGGCTTTGTAGTTTTCTTCCGTATGTTTTTCTATGGAGATGTTTCTGACGGCGAGTATCGCGTGATCGACCGAACCGTCGGGATGACGGTCTACCAAAATAAGGTTTGTGCGAAACCAGTTTTCGTTTATATCTTTAAATTCACAGCTGATGACATTTCTGTCCTTCATGCGCCCCGTCAGAGTATGTACATCCAAAAATTCTGAAATGTATTTGCGGTATTCGGGATCGATTTTATCGATAATTATGTCAACCAAGCTCTCCGTCGTACAGGGATAATTAATCTTCAGCGACTCCAGATCTTTTGAAAGTATGATTGGTTCTATTGTGTTATTTTTGGTGCTGATATAGAAAGATTGCTCATAAATGTTTCTGAAAGAACGCAGCATCGACATCTCGCGTTTGAGATTTGCGCTCGATTCATCAAGCTTTTCCGACAGATTGGAGAGTTCGTTTTCAAGAGCTTTTCTTTCTGCCATTATTTGTGTAGTTTCGGTAGTGAAAGCTATTATCTCATTTACTTTGTTGTCTTTGTTTTTTCCTATAGCTGAAAGAGAAAGACGAAACCATTTATCCTTTTTATCATCTTCAAACCACCTGTGATAATCGAATTCCATAACGCTGCCTACCTGGAGATGAGATCTCATCCATTCCGGGTCAAGACGTCTTTTCATTTCAAGAGCGTAAAGGGCGGCGCTTGGGTCTGAATTTTGTCGTGATTGAGATTCGAAAAGATTGATGAAAGCAGAGAGTAAATCCGAGAATTTTCCGTCCATGGCTATACCCTGCATAGCCTTTCCAAGCTTGAAGGTATGATAATAATCCGCATCCAGATTGACGTAGTATTCAGAATCGTGCGTCAGACTGAAACTCTGCTGAAGGAGTCTGTGAAGGTACAGCTCTCTGTCGGCAGAAGACTGGTCTGCCGGAATATTCATATCGGATTCAAATTTATTATTAAAGATGACCTGATTGTCTTCGGTGATAGAATCTGACAACAATGAATCCCCCTGTACAAAGCTAATTATATGTTATTTTACCATAAATCCACCATGTAAAAAACAGTTTTTTGTATAGGGTTTTCTTGTATTATGCTGTATAATGAGGAAAGTAAGCCCCTGTGGATTTGAGTTTTTTGCGTATGAGGGGCGTGGGAGAAATAAATATGATAAAAATTAGCGTAAAAAAGCCGTATCTTATTTTGGTTTTTGTGGTTATCATAATGATGTTGGCGGGCGTCAGTCTCACCAGGATGACCACTGATCTTTATCCCAGTATCAGTACACCGTATATGATGGTCATAACTACCTATCCCGGAGCCAGCCCCGAAAAGGTGGAGATAGAGGTTACTGAGCCTGTGGAATCCGTATTATCCACTGTAAATCAGGTGGATACCTATACATCCCAGAGTGCGGAAAATTATTCTATCACCATGCTTGAATTTCAGGATGATGCTGATATGAATGCTGCTCTGGTCAATGTATATACATCCCTTGAGACCATAAAGGATTCACTTCCCGAAAACTGCGGTGATCCGTCAGTTATGGAACTTAGTATGGATATGCTTGCAACCATGTATGTGTCCATCAGCGCGGATAATATGGATATCTATGAACTTACAGATTATGTAAACGAAGAGATCGAGCCGTATTTTCAACGTGTAAGCGGTGTTGCAAATGTTTCGGCTTTGGGCCTCGTGGATGAGATGATCGAGGTAAAACTTAATGAAGAAAAGATAGATTCTCTTAATGATGAGCTGGCAGCGTCAGTATCTGATTCTCTTGCGGATGCCAAAAAAAAGCTTGATGATGCCCAGAGTGATATTAATTCCGGCAAAGACAAGCTTGATGATTCAAAAGATGATCTTACTGAAAAACAGGAGGATACTTCAGAAGAGCTTGCCAAATATACAAAGCAACTCAATGAGGCTCTCGCCACACAGAAAGCCTATGATGCCATACTCACCAGTCTTAATGCAGACAAGACGGCCCTGGAAGCTGAACTTGCTGCATATCAGGAAGCCGGTGTTCAAAGCAGCTATGATGCAATGAATAAGCTGTTTGCAGGCCTTCAGACTACGCTGTCGGACACTGCGACTGCGGCATATATTGGTTTTACGAAGGAACAGGTGCCTGCAGATATTACAGAGGCACTTTCCGATTCTACGAAGCTTGCCAATGCAGTAGCTGTTCTTAACGCTACCGGACAGCAGGAAGTTGCAGCTTCACTTACCGCAGAAAATCTTCAGAAGCTTTCCGATATCGTAGATACCCGTATACCTCAGATTAATACAGAGCTTGCAAATCTTGCCACGGAGATTGCGGCCAATACGGCGGCCAAGACACAGGTGGACACTGCGGTTGAGACTGCTTTGGAAAAATACGAGGAAGTAGAAGCGGGAAAAATCACAGCAGCATCTGCTTTCGGCAGTGGCTTTGCTCAGATTGCATCTTCTCAAAGTGCTCTTACCGAAGCGCAGGAATCACTTGACAGTGCTATGGATGATTATGAGGAAGCCAGAGATGCCGCTCTTGAACAGGCAAATCTTGATCAGCTTCTTACTTTGGATACACTTTCGAAGCTTATAGCTGCACAGAACTTTGAGATGCCGGCCGGATATATAAGTCAGTCTGAAGGAGATTCGGAAGATGAGGATCAGTGGCTTCTTAAAGTGGGTACCGAGATAGAGAGTCAGGAAGAACTGGAAAGCACTGTGCTCACGCATATAGATAAGCTTGGAGATATCACGGTTTCGGATATAGCAGACATTACTCTTATAGACAATGCTGAGGACAGCTATTGCCGAATGAACGGAGAAAAGGCAGTACTTCTTTCCATATACAAAGCGTCCACGGCCGGTACCAGTGCTGTGGCTGCAGCCTTAAATGAAACGATTGACCGACTTGAAGCCAAAGATGAATCTCTTCATATTGATCCCTTGATGGATCAGGGTGAGTATATCACCATGTTCCTGGATTCCATAGTGGGTAATATGATTCAGGGAGCTTTGCTCGCGGTTATAGTGCTTATAATATTCTTAAGAAGTCCGAAACCAACTCTTATAGCTGCGTTCTCAATTCCTTTCTCTGTGTTGTTGGCGATACTTGTTATGTACTTTACGGGTATCACTCTGAACCTTATGTCCATGGCGGGACTTGCCCTTGGTATAGGTATGCTGGTGGACAACTCCATAGTGGTCATAGAGAATATATATCGACTGAGAGGAACAGGGATGTCTTCGGTAAAAGCCGCTGTTCTGGGATCCGGACAGGTTTCGGGAGCAATCATATCTTCAACGCTTACCACTATCTGTGTATTCCTTCCCATGATATTTACCACGGGCATGGTTAGGGAGCTTATGTTGCCCTTTGCATTGACAATCACATTTGCACTTCTTGCCAGTTTGTTTGTGGCACTTACCGTGGTACCTGCGATGGGAAGTGTAGTCTTTAAGAAGGCTATTCCGAAGGAATGGGGCTTCTTCGAAAAGATGAAGAGCGGTTACGGATTTCTTTTGGATAAATGCCTGAGATTCAAGATCATTCCCATAGGTATTGCCATCGGACTTCTTGTTTTCAGTGTATGGGGAGTGTTGAGAATGGGTATCATACTTCTTCCCACCATGGCCTCGGATGAGCTTATGGTTACCGTGGAGATGGAAGATGATCTTACACGTGAGGAATGCTATGCAAAGGCAGACGATATCTCGGACAGAATCCTTTCGGCGGAAGGTGTTGATTCTGTGGGTATCATGACCAATCTTGCAAATATCCTCAGCAGCAATCTGGCCGCAGCGGCAGACGATTACACCAAGTATACCTGTTACATTACACTTGATGATAACGTAAGTACGGAACAGGGACTTAAAGATACAAAAGCCAATGTCGAGGCTGCACTTGAGGGAGTCACTGAGTGTGAGATCAGTGTTGAGGAGGATGGATCGGGAGCTATGTCTGATTTCCTTTCAAGCGGTCTTACCATCAACATTTATGGCAAGGATAATGACACTCTGATTGATATCTCGGAAGATGTTATGAGCATAATAGAAGAAGCCGGTGGCTTTGAGGAGATTTCAAACGATCAGGAAGAGGCTGATGAAGTAATTCATCTTGTCATAGACCGAAAGAAAGCAGCGAAATACAGCCTTACCGTAGCGCAGATCTATTCCGAGCTCTATTCAAAGATAGATAATGAAAAGAGTGCCACCACTCTTGTTATGGATGAAGGGGAGATAGATGTTACAATTCTTGATGAGAGAGATGCGCTTACACTGGACAACATCCTTGATACCGAATTTGAGTATACCCAAAAGGATGATGATGGTAATGAAGAGACCAAAACTGTCAAGCTTTCCAAGTTTGCCGAAATAAAAAAAGAGACGGGAGCAGCTACCATTTCCTCCGAAAACGGCACACATATGATAGAAGTTACAGCATCTACCAGGGAAGGTTATAACACTACAAAAGCTACCGAGGCTATAGAAGAAAAACTGTTGTCCTATGATCTGCCCGAGGGATATACCATAGACACGGGAGGAGAGGTTGAGCAGGTTCGAAACATGATGGGACAGCTCATGCTTATGATAGCATTGGGACTGGCTCTGGTTTATCTTATCATGGTGGCTCAGTTCCAGAGCTTTTTGGGACCGTTTATTATATTATTTACAGTTCCGCTTGCGTTTACCGGCGGTTTTCTGGGACTTCTTCTTTCGGGTGATATTTTGAGTATAGTCAGCATGTTGGGCTTTGTTGTATTGATGGGAACAGTTGTAAACAACGGCATTGTGTTTGTGGATTATGTCAACCAGCTTCGGATAGACGGCGTCGAAAAACATGAGGCACTTATCCGCGCAGGAAAGACACGAATGCGTCCGATTCTGATGACGGCTCTTACTACTATATTGGCGATGATTACGATGGTTCTATCAAGCAGTTTTTCTGCGGCTCTTACCAGATCTATGGCTGTGGTAGTAGCGGGTGGATTGGCTTACGCTACTCTGATGACATTGTTTATAGTGCCTGTTATGTATGATATTCTCTATCGCAAGAAGCCCAAGGCTGTCAATGTGGATTTTAATATTGAAGATGCACCTAAGGAGGATTCTGCAGATGTTTAAAGGATGTGCGGCAATGCTTAAGGCACCGGCTAAAAGACTGGCCGCTGCCATACTGTCTTTGTGTGTTATATCAACTACTATTCCGACTGCCCGGTTAACTGCATTTGCTGATGATGCATCCGCGGCAGCCATTGAGCCGGCAGTGGCCTGGGCTATAGCTACGGCTCAGGATGATACACATGGCTACAGTCAGTCCGACAGATGGGGACCCGATTATGACTGCTCATCGTTTGTTATCAGCGCTTTTGCAAATGCCGGACTTGTGGCAGGAGGCAGCGGCAGTACATCCACCATGAAGGCTTCGTTTACGGCAGCAGGTTTTACCTGGATAGATTTTTCGCAGATAGGAGGTTCTGACGGCTTAGAGCGAGGTGATATTCTGTGGAGGAGTGGGCACACAGAGATAGCTCTGGGAGACGGGACACTTGTGGGAGCGCATTCTGACAGAGGAAATCCCGAGACGGGAGACCAGACGGGCACTGAGATCAGTATCAGCACATATAGTGACAGCTCCTGGGAGGGTGTATTAAGATACAGCTCGGGAGGGGG
>CAJOOT010000250.1 GCA_905236215.1 uncultured Eubacterium sp. | reverse complement strand
GCCGTAATGATCGGCATCCAAAATATTCTGGGCAACCTGAAGATCCGGTCCTTCAACGTTTTCTTCCACCTTCCACTTGAGGCTGGTAACAAAGTCGAGGTAATCGTAAAGCATACCGTATTCGGAAGAGTTTTTTCCCTCAGCTTTCATACGATTCAATACCTTTTCGGCTTCTTTCTGAGCCAGCTCGTTCATGCCGGCTTCTTTGATAGCCTTCTCGAACTTGCTCACATCAGACATATTCTCGGGATGCAACTCGTCCAGCTCTTTTTGGAGGAAGTCAATCTGCTTCTTGATGGCATCCTCACGATAGAGCTTTTCATTGCTTTCGTTGGAATAGCTTTCGGCTTCCGAACCGATCTGAGCCATGGCAATAAACTCGTAAAGTGCCTGCTCTATCATTTCGGTTCTCTCCTTCAGCGAATCCGTTGAAAGAAGTTCATATCTTTCCTGAGGTTCAAGATCCGTATGGGAAGATATGGCAGAAATCATCTCTTCAAGAGACTTCCACTGCATAACATAGTTTCTGGCAACAAAACCCCACTGTGTCTGATCCAGATAATGTATAAAAGAAGACTTCACGCCATTTAATGCGTTTTTTAAGTCTTCATCATCAATATCCTTTTTTTCGGGACGCATTTGCCCCTCACAGGTAATGGGATCACCCATCTCTATATTGGATATATCAATCCTGTAAAGTGAATCCACCGAAACCGTGCCATCTTTGTCGGTGCCCTGTACCACCGCATATACGCCTATAGGATAGAAATCATCCGGTGTAAGTTCTTCTATTTCCTTGTCGCTCATCATCACGATGAAGGCCACCTCGTCGCCCTTTTCAAGTCCGCCTCCGGCAAGCTCCTCAAAATATTCCTTTTGGAAATAGTATGTAACATTGGGTACAATAACTATATTGTAAACAGGTATAGCTCTCATATTATGTCAACTCCTTTAGTATGGATTCTCCGATCGTACCATCAGGCATAGCTACAGAAAAATTATCCGCAATAGTGGCGCCTATCACCGCAAAAGTGTCCTTTTCCGAAAGTTTTAATCCCTTTTCAAAAGACGGTGAATATGCAATAAACGGCACTTTTTCCCTGGTATGATCCGTGCCCTTATAGGTGGGATCGTTACCGTGATCGGCAGTCAGAATCAGAAGATCTTCTTTTTGCAACACAGGAAGAAGCTCGCCTAATTTCACATCAAACCTTTCAAGCTCATCGCCGTAGCCTACAGGATCTCTTCTATGTCCCCACTTCGCATCAAAATCTACAAGATTAACGAAGCAAAGCCCGGTAAAATCCCTTCCGGCGATTTCAGCTGTCTGCTCCATTCCATGCACACTCGAATCGGAATGCACAGACTCCGTAAGCCCTTCGCCGTCAAAGATATCACGTATCTTTCCAACACCTATCACATCATAACCGTTACTTTTAAGAGAATCAAGCACCGTTTTGCCAAAAGGTTTTAGCGAATAATCCCTTCGGTTTGAGGTGCGCACAAATTCTCCGCGCTTCTTACCAACATAAGGTCTGGCAATAACTCTCCCCACACGCCATTCTTCCTTCATGGTAAGACGTCTTGCTGCTTCGCAGTATCTGTATAAACTTTCAAGCCCCATAGTCTCTTCGTTTCCGCAAATCTGAAGTACCGAATCTGCCGAAGTATAGACAATAAGCTCTCCGTTGTTTATTTCGCGTTCCCCAAGTTCATCAAGGATAACCGTACCGCTGGCAGCTTTGTTGCCTATAATCTTACGTCCGGTCTCCTTTTCCAGCTCTTCTATCAGCTCTTTCGGAAAACCATGCTCCGTAAATGTGATAAAAGGTTTGGTGGTATATAAGCCCATCATTTCCCAATGACCGGTCATGGTATCTTTTCCCCGACTCTTTTCGAGAAGAGTAGTATACCTGCCTATGGCATCCGGATTTTCAGGCACCTGCTTAAGATGCGTGATATTGCTCAATCCAAGTTTGGTAAGTTGAGGAATTTCGAATGAATCCCTGCTTGAAGAAATGTGGGCAAGCGTATTGACACCAACATCGCCAAATTCTGCCGAATCCGACATTTCTCCCGCCCCGAGAGAGTCGAGAACTACAACAAACACTCTTTTATATCGCATAAAAAAGTCCTCCGTCACTGTTTAGGATAGGTTACCACAAAAGGACTATATTTTCAATTAAGGTCAGCTGCGCCCATATATCTTCGTCATACGTGCAATACGTTCTGTAAAATGCTCATCCTTCGGGATTTCACCAATACGCCATCTCCAATTTAATCCTCCCAGAGTGGAAGGCACGTTTAATCTGGCGTTGTTGTCAAGGTTTAAGTAATCCTGTATGGGAATGATGACCGTGTCCGCCTTACTCATCATAAGGCTTCTGATAAATGCAATATTGGGATTATCAGGATCTGTCAGTCCCACATACTCAGACGCAAAGGTCCTGTCTTTTTCATTGAGCGAACGATACCAGCCAAGAAGCGTTTCATTATCATGTGTACCGGTATATACCACACAGTCTTTTTCATATTTATGCGGAAGATAATCGCTGTCTTCACTTGGATCAAAAGCAAACTCAAGTATCTTCATGCCCGGATATCCGCTGTCTTTTAACAGTTTTCTTACGTCATCAGTAAGAAAGCCCAAATCCTCGGCAATAATAGGTTTATCTCCCAGTCTTTTCTTTATTGCATCAAAGAGCTTCATACCCGGACCTTTAAGCCATTTTCCGTTTTTTGCAGTATCTTCTCCGTATTCAATTGCATAAAAAGACTCAAACCCACGGAAATGGTCTATCCTTACCACATCATAGAGCATAAACGAATGCTCTGTTCTTCTGATCCACCAGTCAAAGCCTGTCCTTTCATGCTCTTCCCAATCATACAAAGGATTCCCCCAGAGCTGTCCGTCTTCGGAAAAGGCATCGGGCGGAACTCCTGCCACCAGGGAAGGAT
>CAJOOT010000249.1 GCA_905236215.1 uncultured Eubacterium sp. | reverse complement strand
GCAAGCTCGCCCATGGGATAATCAAAAAGATCTTTGAGAATCTGAAAGTCATGTTTGGCAACATCGGAAAGACTGCCTTTTGGAGCTTTTCTCCTCTCACATGAAAGACTGTAGGCATTTTCATGGCTTACAATGAGATATGTAAGATAATTGTGCCATAGATTGCCGGAAAAACCATATCTGGCAGCCAGTTCCACTATTCCGCCCAAAGCTTCATAAAAATCTTTTTTTATATATGAATAGTCATCTTCGTCATCAAAATCATATTCATAGTCATCTTCATCTTCGTCGTCTTCGTCAAAATCCTCATCTTCTGCATCTTCGATAAGTTCTTCAAAGATACCGAGTATCTTCTCAAAGGGTTCTCCATCATCGCCAAAGTCCCGATAAAGAATAAGTTCACGCGGATCCATCATATCTTCGGTGCTCCTTTCAACATCATGAAGGCTAATGTTGCCTGTTTTGTCTGTATATACTATAAATTTTCGTTTCATAGAATGCTCTTTCTAATAATTGCCTAAAATCCTAAAATTCAATGCTTCTTCTCTTATACCGCGAATTGCATTTTTTACAGCGCTTTCATTTAAGTTTCCTTCAAAGTCAACAAAGAAACGGTATTCAAAAGGATGCCCCGGAATGGGTCTGGACTCAATATCAGTCATGTTAAGTCCGTTGTAAATGAAATGACTCATAAGTCTGTAAAGCGCCCCACTCTCGTGAGGAATTTCAAAGGATACTGTAATCTTTCCCGCATCTTTTCTGAATATTCTCTGATTCGTAACTACAATAAATCTGGTGTAGTTTTCCTTATTTGAATTGATATCTTTTTCCAAAATATCAAGCCCGTAAAGCCTTGAACATTCTTCGGATGCAATAGCAGCATGCTTTATATCGCCGTCTTTTAGTACCTTTTGGGCCGCCATTGCAGTGTTCTGAGTCTCAAACGCTGTCATCCCTCTGTGGTCATCGAGAAAACGTTCACATTGCAGGAATCCCTGTGCATGAGAGAACACCATATCAATATCATCAATATTGGCGCCGGGAAGTCCCAAAAGGCAATGCGAGATTCTTATGATTACTTCGCCTACGATATAGTTCTCAAATTCGGAAAGCATATCATAATTCTGAGAAACAATTCCTGCGGATGAGTTTTCTATGGGAAGCACCGCATAATCAGCTGCTCCATCTGCAATAAGATTCATTGCATCCCTAAATGTTTCGCAGTGAAACATATTAGCATCCTCGCCGAAGTATTTAAATACGGCAGACTGACTGTATGCGCCTTCTACGCCCTGATATACAACACGCACCCCGTCCTTTCGAATAAAATCCGTCTCTATAAACGGAAGATTTCCAAGAACACCCTTTTCTGTGAGTTTACGGTATTGGAGTTTTCTGCTCATACTCATAAGTTGTTCATAAAGTTCAATAATTCCGGTTTTTCCAAAGTCTGTAGAGACCATGCCGCTTACGGCTGCAAGCTTTTTCTTTTCACGATCCCTGTCAAAAACAGGCCTTGCATTTTCTATCTTGTAATCCGCCACTTCAGAGCTTAGACTCATTCGCTGTTCATACAGTGAAACAATCTGTTCATCAACCTTGTCTATTTCTTTTCTAAGTTCATTTAAATCTCTCATATTATCTCCTGTTTGCTTGATTTATTAATTGCTGTTTCCCAATACCGGAACAAAGGTCTCAACGTTTACTTCGCTGTTGGTCATCGTCCTGTAATAGATATCTTCAACTTCGTATTTTCTGAAGTACAGATACGAACTGGTTACGCATATCTCACAGCAGTTTCCGTATGATATAAGAGCTTCATTTTCTCCGTTTAAGTCCGACATATAAAGGCCTATGTCACCTTCCTGTGTCTGGTAATAAATTGAATTTCCATAAACATTGAAATTCTGAACTGATTTATCCACCACAGTAATTGCTTCATACGTGGAAAGATTGATGCGGCAAATCGAATAGTTATCATTAAGGTTCAAAAAATAAAGATAACCGTTTGAATATGTAGGCTGCCATGCATTTCCTTCATAAATCATCTGAAGATTTCCGGTGGTTGAATTGAGTGCATAAAGATTATGATCTGTAGTGGTTCCGTTATAATAAAGGACATCTCCATGAGCAGAACACGTAAGAGACTGACCTTCGCTGACCCGTTCTTTGTTTTTTCCGTCAATACCTATGCGATATACCGTTGTGGCATCTTTACTGTCATAATGAAGATAATATATATAATTACCTACAAGACAGGCATTCATACACGGATCATCATCAAGTATCAAAGGATCTGTGCCATCTAAGTTGACACGGCAGAGCGCATATTGATAAACGGCAGATATTCCCATAAAATCATCCGAATTTGAATTTGATCCAGCCCGTCTTGTGTAATAGATGTAATTGTCATCAACATTGATATATGCCACCGAATCCGCACAAAGCTTCTTTTGATCTCCTCCAAAAGCGTTCATTGAATACAGTGAATAGTTGTCGTTTGGATTGGCAAAATATACGATGCCGTTCTTTTCACAAAACATACCGCCGTTGTAAAGATTTCCGCCACTGTTTCCTTCCGATACATTCTGCGAAGATGACGTATTATCTAAAAGAAGTTTGTTTCTAAAAAACCTCATCCCGAAAAATACAGCCGTAAATATACCGGCAGCTACGCATAATAATATAATCAACTTAACCACTCTGTTCATCCGCTACCCCTATACATCGCCAAAAAGATCGAAGATTGAAATCTGGTTGGATTCGGGGAGCTCTCCAAGCAAGCCCAATCTGTCCATCAGCTCAATGGTAGTCTTCGATGCCTTCGTACGATTTTTAAAATTCTCCTGAGAAAGGAATGGTCCTTCTTTTGCAGCCTCTTCCACCGCTTCCGCAACAGCCGGTCCCATACCGCTCAATGTACCGAGAGCAGGCATAAGTTTACCTTCTTCGGTTACCTGAAAATGATGAGCTTTCGCCTTATAGATGTCAATTGGTTCAAACTCGTATCCGCGCTCATACATTTCCAGCACGTTCTTCATATCGTCGAGAGTTGATTTTTCAGCCGCTGTAATGGTTTTTTCCGCATCCTTCCTGCGGAGAACAGCCATATTATATTTAAGTCTGTCCTCACCCAATGCCATAAGTTCATAGTCAAAGCTGGTTGCCCTTATCGAAAAATAAGCCGCATAATATTCAAGGGGATAATATACCTTAAACCATGCAATCCTCCATCCCATCATAACATAGGCAGCAGCATGAGCTCTCGGGAACATATACTGAATCTTACGACAGGATTCTATGTACCACTCAGGAACGCCGTGCTCTTCCATATCCGCCCGATAGCTGTCCCACTTGGGCTCTTTTCCGCCGGCCACTTTTCCTTTTCGCACCGCCTCCATAATCTTAAATGATTCTTCATTATCGAGCCCCATACCGATAAGATAAGTCATTATATCATCTCGTGTACATATAGCGGTTGAGATGGTGGCTATACCTTCTTTTATAAGAACCTCAGCATTGCCGGCCCAGACATCCGTACCGTGAGAAAGTCCGGATATCCTGACAAGATCACCGAAGGACTTTGGTTTAGCTTCTTTAAGCATATTAATAACATTTTCGGTACCAAACTCGGGAACTCCCAGAGTACCGGTATGGACACCCTCAAGCTGTTCTCTGGTGACGCCTAAAGCAGCTGGCGAATCAAAAAGACTCATGACCTTTTCATCATCAAGAGGTATCTCCTGAGCCTTGACTCCGGTAACATCTTCCAAAAATCTTATCATTGTCGGATCGTCGTGTCCGAGTATATCAAGCTTAAGGAGATTATGTTCTATTTTATGATAATCAAAATGTGTGGTAATAACGCCGCTTTCCGCCTTATTGGCAGGATACTGTACCGGAGTAAAGGTGTGTATTTCCTCACCGTGAGGCAGAACGACGATACCACCCGGATGTTGCCCCGTGGTACGCCTGATACCAACGCACCCCTTGACTATACGGTCTATCTCACATCCACGCTTGGGATTATTTCTTTCTTCAAAGTAGTTCTTAACAAAGCCATATGCCGTCTTGTCTGCAAGAGTACCTATTGTACCGGCTTTAAACGTCTGGCCTTTTCCAAAAATGACCTCTGTATATTTATGTGCTTTTGCCTGATACTCTCCCGAAAAGTTAAGATCTATATCAGGCTCCTTGTTTCCCTTAAATCCAAGGAAAGTCTCAAATGGAATATCAAAACCGTCTTTTTTTAGCTTTTCTCCACACTCAGGGCAGTCCATATCCGGCATATCGCAACCGCAACCACCGGCAAAAGATTTGACCAGATCTGAAGTAAAGTCGCTATAATGACAATTTGGGCAATAATAATGCGGAGCAAGAGGATTAACCTCGGTAATACCGGACATTGTTGCTACAAACGACGAACCAACAGAACCTCTGGATCCTACGAGATACCCGTCACTCATTGACTTATCCACAAGCTTTTGCGCAATGATGTACATAACCGCATATCCGTTTCCGATAATTGACGTAAGCTCCCTATCAAGTCTTTTCTGAACCACTTCTGGCAACGGATCTCCATACATTGAATGAGCTTTATCATAACAGATTCGTCTTAATTCCTCATCCGAATTTTCGATGACAGGCGGACACTTATCCGGGCGTATTGGTTTTATCTTTTCACACATATCAGCTATAAGATTGGTGTTTTTAACAACAATCTCATAGGCCTTTTCTCTGCCAAGATATGAGAATTCCTCAAGCATCTCTTCAGTAGTCCTTAAATACAGCGGCGTAGGATCATCAGCATCAGAAAATTTCTGTCCCGCAAGTATAATCCTTCTGTATATCTCATCTTCAGGATCTATAAAGTGAGCATCACTTGTGGCTACACATGGCTTATTAAGCCTGTCGGCAAGAGCTACTATCTGTCTGTTGATGTTTCTTAACCCCTCAACCGAGTCTGTTTTTTCCTCGCGGACAAGGTGCATATTGTTTCCGACAGGCTGTACTTCAAGATAATCATAAAACCGGGCAATCTTAATGATATCAGGCTCAGTGGCTCCGTCAAATACTGCTGAGTATAATTCACCCGCTTCACAGGCCGATCCTAATATAAGCCCCTCTCTGTGTTTCATAATAAGGCTCTTGGGTATAAGAGGTCTCCTGTTGAAATAGTTTAGGTGAGACTCGGAAACCAGCCTGTATAGGTTAATCCTGCCAATATCATTCTTTGCAAGAATGATAATATGATAAGATTTTAATTTTTTTATCATTTCAGGCGTTGACTGACCGAGAGCGTTAATGTCGTCAAGATTCGTAATCTCTCTTTTTTCAAGCCTCTTTTTAAATTCTATAAATATTCCGGCAGTACATTCCGCATCATCTACCGCTCTATGGTGATGATCAAGATTTACCTTTAGTTCTTTGGCTACCTGATGGAGCTTAAAATGTTTAAGATTTGGTAAAAGCACTCTGGCCAGGCCAAGGGTATCCACCGCTGTAAAATCATATGTTAATCCAAGGTTTTCACAGTTTTTTCTGATAAAAGATGTGTCAAAATCCGCATTATGCGCAACAAGTACACTTCCCCGGCAAAAATCCATAAAAAGCGGCAATACAACATTTATCTCCGGTGCATCCTCAACCATTCTGTCATTAATGGATGTAAGCTCTTCAATACGGTAAGGAATAGGTACCTTTGGGTTTACAAATGAAGAAAACCTGTCAACAATTTTTCCGTTTTCAACCTTTACGGCACCAATCTCTATAATCCTGTTGTTTACAGGTGAAAAGCCTGTAGTCTCAATATCAAAGACCACATAGGTATCGTTCAGGCTCTGACCTTTTGAATTCGTTATTATATCTTTCAGGTCGTCAACCATATAACCTTCACAGCCGTAGATTACTTTAAAATCCGGATCAGAGCCAGCCTGATTATTTGCATCCGGAAAAGCCTGTACTACTCCGTGATCGGTAATGGCCAGTGCTTTATGCCCCCATTTTTTGGCACATTTGATGATGTCTTTGACATCGGAAACACCATCCATATCGCTCATCTTTGTATGGCAATGAAGCTCGACTCTTTTTTCGAGAGCATTATCCATTCGCGCGGTTCTGAAATCTTTTGATCTTTTGGCACCTATAATACGTCCGATTGAAAGTTCTTTATCAAAAGAATCATAAGAAACACTTCCCTTAAGGTATACGAAGGATCCGGCTTCAAAAGCTGCTTCCATCTCTTCTTTATCTTCAATCTTCGGAAACATCTTGCACTTGATACTATCAGTAAAATCTGTAAGCACAAAGGTAAATATAAGCTTATCGCCCTTTTTGGTGACGCGCTCTTCTACCGATGAAATCATTCCGTGCACTACAATGCCAAAGTCTTCTTCCTCGATGGAATCAAGAGATGTAACTTCAGATATATCGAATTCTTTTCCATAGAGAAGGTCGGGGTCGTAATTCTTTTTGGTCTTAACGACTTTATTCTCATTTTGGATACGAGATTCCGGTTCATCTTTCTTCGACTTTGAGGTAATAGGCGGATTAAGCGGTGCCTTGGCCGGTCTTTGTGTAGCTTCCGAGATCTGTCCGCCGTAGAACTCGCTATCCATAAGGCTTCGATTTTTTGTTGCCAAAGTCTTTCTTTTTTCATCTTCTTCGGGCGAAAAAAACTCTTTCCTGATATCAACATCAAGTCCGCATCTGTCACAGAAAATCCCCTTAAGAAAATCAATAAGATTCTGATGTAAAGATGCCATGAGCGTTTCACTCATCCTGAGCATAATAACGTTGTCTGAAATAAATATAATCTCAGAGAACTCAAAAAGGTAATAAAGCCGCCTGCTTACATCCTTCAGTTCATCCCGTATGCTGTTTTCATATAAGTCATAAAGACTTTTGGGAGTATACTGGTCTGACAGAGAAAAATGTTCCTTAATAACAATATCGATTTTTCTCCATGCCAAAAGAGATCTGGTCAATCCGTCGGTAATTGCCAAGATATCCTTGTGTTCGATAAGATGCGGACTGTCTATAAGTACAGACATTTTGGTCCATTGCGGATTTCTGGCTATACGTGTTACACGCACGTCTTTAAGAAGAGCCTTTTGTCTTTCATCAGGCTCATATTTAGGAAATACCTCCGTGAACAGGTTGTTTATGACTTCGCTGTTTTCCATGCGTCAAGTTCCTTTTCAAGTTCAGAAAGAAGTTTGTCTTCTGGCACCTTTCTGATAATCTCACCTTTTTTGATAATCAGACCTTCTCCGTCTCCTCCGGCAATTCCTATATCAGCCTCTTTTGCTTCTCCCGGTCCGTTTACAGCACATCCCATGACGGCAACCTTAATATCATAGGGATATTTAAGAACCATTGTCTCTACGGAAGAAGCCAGACTTATCAGATCGATTTTTGTCCTTCCGCAAGTCGGACATGATATAACCTCTATTCCGCTATTATACAGATTCAATGCCCTAAGTATGCTCTTTGCTGATTTTATTTCTTCAATGGGTGATGCCGTCAGAGAAACTCTCATGGTGTCCCCAATGCCCTCATGCAGCAGTATCGCCAGTCCGGCAGCGGATTTAATATTTCCGCTGTAGACAGTTCCGGCCTCTGTGATTCCGATATGCATGGGACAGTCTGTTCTTTGACTGACAAGTTCGTATGCTCTTACACACATCGGAACATTCGATGACTTGATACTGACCACAAGATTATCATACCCCATTTTTTCAATTAGCCTGACCTTGTCCAGCGCACTTTCCGCAAGCCCTTCAGCTGTGACTCCGTGATATTTTTCTATCAAATGTTTTTCGAGAGATCCTGAATTGACACCCACTCTGATTGGGATGCTTCTTTTGCGTGCGGCCTCAACAACAGCCCTTACCTTTTCCTCGGAGCCGATATTGCCGGGATTAATACGAATCTTATCAGCCCCATTTTCGATTGCCGAAATAGCAAGCTTATAGTCAAAATGAATGTCAGCAACAAGAGGAATACTAATATTCCGTTTTATGTCAACCAATGCTTTGGCCGCCTTTTGAGTTGGTACGGCACAACGAATAATATCGCATCCGGCAT
The DNA here is from genome assembly GCA_905236215.1 of uncultured Eubacterium sp. GTDB lineage: Bacteria > Bacillota > Clostridia > Lachnospirales > Lachnospiraceae > RUG14243. The sequence goes on along the minus strand of CAJOOT010000249.1, from coordinate 1,045 downwards.
CTTCAAGATGTCTTATCTGCTCAACAGTATCCTCAACGTTTTCCGTTTTGGTATTGGTCATGGATTGGATGAGAATGGGATTTCCTCCTCCGATCACTCTGTCACCTATTTTAATTTCACGTGTTTTATTCATGACAAAACATCCTACAAAGCCGTATAAAGCTCTAAATCAACTTAAATATATCGCTCACCATAATGACGACCATAAGCCCCATAAGAACCATAAGTCCGACAAAATTGATGAGACCTTCTTTATCCGGATTAATACGCTTTCGCCTAAATGTTTCAATTATAAGAAAAAGCAACCTTCCCCCGTCTAAGGCCGGAATAGGTAAAAGATTCATGACTCCAAGGTTTGCCGTAAGCAATATGGAAATATTTATCATATTAACAAAGGCTGTAAACAAGCTGACAGCCACACTCTGTTGATACGTGTTACTGATGGTGGAAACTATGCCCACCGGTCCCGAAATATCCTTAAGCGACACTCCTCCGGTAAATATCAGCCGCAGAGAATCTATGGTCAGCGATATCCAGTATTTAACTTCATACAGACTATATCCCAAAACCGAAAGAACATTACCTCTTGTCCTTTCTCCTCCCGTTACTCCAAGCAGATATCTTTCGGCTTCTTCATCATATTGAGGCGTAAGGGTTGCCTCGTAAACTTCACCGTCCCTCTCATAAGTGATATTGACGGGACTCTCAGCCGCAGAAGGATTGAGTGTAAGATAATTTGAAACTTCACGGTAAACCATGACATGCTTTCCGTTGATACTTATTATGCGGTCTCCTTCCTGCAATCCGGAGCTTTCTGCTGCTCCGCCATCAGAAACCCCGGAAAGCACAGGCTCATCATATCCGATAAATCCGATCATAATAAGTGCCAGAAAAAAAGCAAGTATAAAATTGAATAAAGGACCTCCAAACACAATGGCCATTCTGGCCCAAACACTTTTATTGCAAAACGCCCTTTCATCGTCACTGTCACCATCTTCACCGGTCATAATGCAGGCTCCGCCAAATGGCAGCAGTTTTAGAGAGT
>CAJOOT010000248.1 GCA_905236215.1 uncultured Eubacterium sp. | reverse complement strand
CTGGCCATCAGGAAAAAGAAGGAATCTTCAATGGTGGTGGCTCTTAATATGGTGAAGCACGGAGAAGCGGATGCTTTTGTTTCTGCCGGCAGTTCCGGAGCCATCCTTGTGGGCGGTCAGCTCATTGTAGGAAAAGAAAAAGGAGTTAAACGAGCTCCGCTTGCTCCGATTATCCCCACGGAAAAAGGTGCATCGCTCCTCATAGATTGCGGAGCCAATGTAGATGCCAGAGCTGAACATTTGCTTCAGTTTGCCCTTATGGGTTCCACGTATATGGAAAATGTATGTGGAGTTGAATCTCCCAAAGTTGCAATAGTGAACATCGGCATAGAAGAAGAAAAGGGAAATGCCCTTGTTAAGGAGACTTTTCCTCTTCTAAAAGAAGCGGGAGAACAGGGGAGGATCAATTTTATCGGCAGCATAGAGGCAAGAGAGATTCCTCATGGATATGCGGATGTTATAGTATGTGAGGCTTTTGTGGGCAATGTTATTATTAAGCTTTATGAAGGCGTCGGATCTACTCTTATGTCTGCCGTGAAGAATGTCATTACTTCATCGTTTACCACCAAAATAGGAGGCGCCCTTATTGCAAAGCATTTGAAGAAAGAGCTTATGCGATTTGATTCTTCATCCTATGGCGGTGCGCCTCTTTTGGGACTAAAAGGTCTTGTTGTTAAGGCTCACGGCAGTTCCACTCAGATAGAAATAAAAAATGCTATTATGCAGTGTGTTACTTTTTCAAGACAGAAGATGCTTGAAAAGATCAGAAATAATCTGGCGTATGAAGATTTGCCCGATAATATTTATGAAAACTGAAAGGAAATATAAAAATGGAATTTGATATTCTTAAAAAAATTATTGCGGAAGTACTTAGTCTTGATTCGGAAGAGATTACCTTAGAGACCACGTTTGAAGGCGATCTTGGCGCGGATTCGCTTGATGTTACATCAATCATCATTGAACTCGAGGAGCAGCTTGGTATAGAGATAAGCGATGACGATGCAGTAGAGATCAAAACTGTTGGGGATGCCGTAGATAAGATCAAGAAAGCCGTGGCTGCAAAGGGATGAAATACACTTCTTTTGGTGGCAGAAAAATTGATATAGATGTACTGTATGAGCGGATCGGATATGAGTTTCACGATCCGTCTCTTCTTGAACAGGCTTTGACTCACAGTTCCTTTGCCAATGAAGATTTGTCTTCAAAACATAAAGACAATGAACGTCTTGAATTTTTGGGGGATGCCGTGTTAGAACTTGCCACCAGCCGCTTTTTATACGAAAAGTATCCTCAAAAGCCGGAAGGCGAATTAAGTAAGATGCGGGCAAGTATCGTATGTGAACCCACCCTGGATCTTTGCGCTCGCGCATTTGGTCTTGAGGGTTTCGTATTGCTGGGAAAAGGCGAGGAAAAGACCGGCGGAAGGAAGAGAGCTTCCGTTATCTCTGATGCTATGGAGGCGGTTATAGGCGCGGTGTATCTGGATGGTGGCTTTGATGCAGCTGAAGAGGTTATACACAAAGTGATACTTAATGATATTGAGAGTAAACAGCTGTATCACGATTCCAAATCAAAATTTCAGGAGCTTATTTTCGCAAAAAAACTCGGCACACCGGACTATAGGCTTGTCAAGACCGAAGGACCCGATCATGATAAAAAATATTATGTAGACCTTTATGTAGGGGATGAAAAGCTTAGCAGCGGTCAGGGCAGATCTGTAAAAAATGCTGAAAAGGAAGCCGCATTTACTGCATTAAAAAAATTAGACGGAAGAATATAGATGTATTTAAAACGAATTGAATTGCAGGGATTTAAATCCTTTGCTACAAAGACCAGATTTGAATTTCATAATGGTATAACGTGTATAGTTGGACCTAACGGCTCAGGAAAGAGTAATGTTGCCGATGCGGTAAGGTGGGTACTTGGAGAGCAGAAAGTTAAGCAGTTGAGAAGTACTGCCATGCAGGATGTCATTTTTGCCGGTACTCAGATGAGAAAACCTTTGAGTTTTGCCTATGTCGCCATCACTCTCGACAATTCGGATCATGCACTTGATACGGATTATACTGAAGTTACGGTTGCACGTCGTATTTACCGTTCCGGAGAAAATGAATATCTTCTGAACGGCACTGTCGTGCGTCTAAAAGATGTACAGGAGCTTTTTTATGATACCGGTATCGGAAAAGAAGGCTATTCCATAATAGGCCAGGGACAGATTGAAGCTATATTGAGCGGAAAGCCTCAGGAAAGACGCGAACTGTTCGATGAGGCTGCCGGTATCGTTAAATACAAAAGAAGAAAGGCCGCTGCTCAAAAAAAGCTTTCAGATGAGGAGGAAGATCTCATAAGAGTGCGTGATATCATCGGAGAGCTTGAAAAGCAGGTGGGGCCTCTTAAGGAGCAGTCCGAAAAAGCACATGAGTATCTGAAGAGAAAAGAAGAACTCAAATATCTTGATCTGAGATGGTATATTTCTCAAAGTGAAGCAATCGGAAAGGATGTTGACTCCATTACCGAAAATGAGCAGCTTACAGTAGAACAGATTGAAGAAAGCAACAAGGAGCTTGCTCGTCTTAAAAAGGAATATGAGGCTCAGGAACAGGAGCGTGAACGATTAAACGAAGAGATTGAGACCCTTCGCGATGCAAAGAATAAATGCGGACTTGACAGAGGAGATTATGAGCACAGGATAGAGCTTCTGAACGAACAGATAAAAAATGCCGATCTTAATGATGAGCATTATCGTGTGCGTATGGAAAGCATAAAAACCGAAGAAGAAGAAAAGTCCGGTGAGCTTTCCGAATGGCAGGTACAGGAAAAGGAGCTTAAGGAATCAGCTGATACACTTACCCAAAAAAAAGAAAAAGCTGACGAATCCATCGCCGAGATAGATCATGCAATCAACGAGACCAATTCCACCATTGAGGCGGGGAAGGCTCGCATGATGGAGATTCTCGAAAACAAATCCAAGATTAGTGCTGACAAGGAACGCATCAACGCACAAAGAGAGCTCCTTGAGTCGGAAAGCGCCAAGCTTTCCTACAAGGCTGAGCAGATAAAAAAAGATATAGAAGAGATTTTAAGGCTTACAACTCTTAAGAAGGAAACTCAAAAAGATTGTGAAGTCAAGCTTAAGGAACTTGCAAAAAAACGGACGGCCTGGCTGGATGAACTTAATGCATTGGGCGACAGGCGTAATGAGCTTAACGAACTGTCTTCGAAAGTAAATGAAGAAGCTATCCGTATATCTTCGCGCCTTGAATCTCTAAAAAATATGGAAGAGCGCTACGAGGGATATAGCCCTGCCGTTCAACGCGTTATGGAACAAAAACAAAACAACTCGGGTATCCTGGGCGTTGTATCCGATATTATTGAGGTTCCCAAGAAATATGAAACAGCCATAGAGACTGCTTTGGGAGGTAATATCAGAAATATTGTCACAAAGGATGAAGCTACGGCACAAAAGATGATTGGCTTCCTTAAAGAAAAGAGATTTGGACGCGCTACTTTTCTTCCCCTTACCAGTGTCAAAAAGAGAAATGACGAAAAGGAAAGAGAAGCTCTAAGTGAAAAGGGTATAATAGATATAGCACCGTCACTGGTTAAAGCTGATCCTATATACGAAAACGTTGTGTCTTTTCTTCTTGGTCAGATACTTGTTGCTGATACCATGGACAACGCCCTTAAAATTGCAAAGAAATATGGATATTCTTTAAGGATTGTAACTCTTTCGGGTGAGTATCTTACTCCCGGAGGAGCCATCACCGGCGGAGCTTTCAAAAATTCTGCAAATCTTCTTGGTCGTCGACGCGAGCACAAAGAGCTGGAAAACAAGTTAAAGGAACTTAATGCCGAAAAGGAAAAGATTGCCGGGGAACTTCACGATATTCACGAAAAGAGAGCAGAAATCAGAAAAAACAGAGAGGAAGTTTCCGAAAAAATCAAAGCTTCGGAGATAGAGCTTAATGAGGCCAAGGGCGATATTGCCAGAATGGAAAAGGAATTCGAGAACCAGAGCGAAGACCTTGAAAAAAACAACGAACGCCAGGCTCAGATAAAAGAAGAAAAGAATGCTGCTGAAAGTGATTCGAAAAAAATTCTTGATGACGACAAGTCTTTTGAAAACGAAAACGAAAGCATAGCAAAAAACAATGCCCTTTTGGTAGAAAAGCTGGCTGCGGATTCCGAAAAGAGAAGAGCTTTGAATGAAGAGTCTGTTGAACTTCTTGGAAAAAGGATTGCCATTGACCAGAAGCTTACTTCCGTAAGAGAAAATATCAAACGTATTTCAGATGAAGTAAAAAAGCTTGCTGATGAAGAAAAGAGGCTTTCCACAGACAGATTAAATTCAAAAAAGGACGTTGAAAACAAGCAAAAACTCATAAAAGAATTTGAAAACAAGATAGAAGAACTCATTAAGAGCGCATCCGATATGGAAATTCAAATG
>CAJOOT010000247.1 GCA_905236215.1 uncultured Eubacterium sp. | reverse complement strand
GATGTATAACTGTCGGTAGTATCCTCCTCGTTGTAGACATAATATACATTGCCGTCGGAACCGGTAACTTCAGTATATCTGTCCATAAAACGTCTGGAAAAAAGCTCCTGTCCGGGAGGATTGCCGTCGCTTCCGAGATATCCCGAAGAAGAATCCCATATCTTAAGCTTATCCAGGGATGTGCCCGCAGCATAGGTAACTGATCCTATGGTAAGCTGGTCTTTCAATGTAACACCGGACGGTCCTTCCGTAAGCGGGCTGAAAAGATCGTTTATCTGGGTAACCATCTCGTGAACCATTCTGTCAAGCATGGCTTCCACGTTCTGAATAAGACAACTTGCGTTGGATTCTCCCGTCATGTCAACGGTCTCACTGGAATCATTAAGCCCCAGTCCGTCTATAAAGTCCGATACCTCATCTCCTCGTGAAAGAAGCAATGCTTTAAGCTCACCTATATCCGAATTACGTTCATTGGAATATCCCCTGGTCAGGTCGTATACATAATACGGCTTATTTTCACTCGATAACGAAGACCAGATTGGACTGGCATATCCGGTAACATCGTCATTGTAGCATTCCATATGAAAGCTTTTCTTACCATCTACCAGCGCTACACCGTCAACTTTTACTCTGACCGTGGTATCACCAAGCTCTTCGTACTCTATTTTTACATATTGCGAAAGTTCGTCGAGAAGAGCATCTCTTTCATCTCTTAATGTATAGGCGCTCTCAACTCCGCCTGCCTCAATTTTTGAAATACCGACGTTAAGCGCGGCTATTTTATCTGCTATTTCATTAATACTATCTACCGCGCCGGACACTTGCTTATTAAGGTTTTCCTGATACTCGGCAAATGATTTCATAAGAGACTGTGCCTTGTTGATAAAAAGGCTGGCCTTCTGAACCACCAGTTCTTGATTAACCGAGTCCGAGGGATCCTTTGCAAGCTCGGCAAATGACTGCCAAAAGTCGGTCATTGCTGTCTCAAAAGCCTCACCCTCAAGTTCCTGGAAGATAGTCTCTATTGTATCCGTAGTCTCATGTAACGTCTCATAAAAGGATACACGGCCGTTTTCCTGGCGGTAATACTTGTCCAGGAATACATCACGTGTATGAAGAATCTCTGCTGAAGTAACACCAAGACCAAGCTTAGTTTCAAGACCGGTCATGGCGTTGGCCACGGTAGGAAGGTGATTGTATAATGCATCAGACTGAAGCAACCGCTGGCGAACATAACCTGTGGTATGGAGGTTCGTAAGGTTGTTACCGCTGACATATATTCCGTTTGAACTGGTTGAAAGTCCTGAATTGCCTACCCAGAAACTTCCGAAGCCGTTACTTACTGACATGTGTTTTCCTCCGGTAATAGCCTAATTTAAGGCCCGTTGATAAGCTGCTTTTTAGGGAAAAAGAAAGCCGCGCATAATACTGGGTATTATACGCGGTCTTTGATACATCATCTATGCCTATGATCATTGCTTAGCATCAAAGCCGCCGCCGCCTAACAACGTCCCTGTATTATACGCGCGCTTGTCATAGTTTGCTGTCTCAGGAGCCTGTCTTAGACTCTTAAACAACGTCAGATCAAACTCTACCATTTCCATTGCCTGTTTGATCAATATTCCATTTTGATCGTTAACTCGTTTCATCCTTGACAATACATCAACGAGTTGGGTTCTTAACCCCTCCAGCCTGCGCTGCTCATCCGGCTGGTTCTTCAGATACGAGATAAGGTTCGTCAGCGTCATCTCGTCCGGATTTCTGTTGATCACGGTAGCCATCTCTCTGGTCTTGGCGATTCGGAAATTGTCGAGGTTCTTGATACGGCTGGGAATCTCCTGCTCCTTATCCGTACAAGCTTCAAGATTTTGAATATCTGCTTTTATAATGTACTGTGTCTTTTCCTCAGACGTTTCCACCAGCTTTTCATAGGCAGCTATCTCATCTTCAAGTACTCCGACTAATTCGTCCATCAGACTGGCCAATAGAGTTACCTCACTTTCGGATCAAACTGAATCCCGGGTTCCATTCGGTACAGTGAGTACACTTCCGGATATATACTGCTCCGACGGATATATTCCGCCACGGAGCATCTTATCCGAGTTCAGCGTACTTCTCCAGGAGCTTCTTGGCAAAATCATCACTGCTTACCGAGTAGGTTCCCGAATCAATGCGATTCTTTACATCAGCAACTTTATCTTCCCTGATGTCAGATGCTTTTGATACTGCCTGCTTGGCGATCTGATAATCCTGACCTGCCCTGGAGATGGTGACATTGTCTTTTGCTGCTGCGCTCTGCGTACTCTTAGTCTTAGTAGGTTTTGTCGTGTTGTAGAGCTGCGCAACCTGATTGTAAGTCTCGATACGCATAACCATCTCTCCTTTCAAATGATATAGACTTGTGCAAAATCCTTTTTGCACTTCTGAATTTTATATCGGAATATTAGTCTATAATATTAGTCTTTTCTCAAAAAAAATTAGAGCCAATAAATTCCTTTTTCTCAACTCAAGCCCAAATATCGCGAAAATACGGATATTTTCCGCTTCCGATATCTCATATCGACACATTGTAATTTTTTCTTAACACTTTTTTTAAATTTTTTCAAAAAAAAATTCCCCCGGCCAATGCCAATGCCGGAGGAATTCAAAAACACTATAAATCTAACAAAAATTACTCTGTGGGAGCTTCCCAGTTATATCCGGTAATCTTTGCTGCTTCCGTAAGGATGGTGATGCAGCCGTCTTTCTTTCCGTTTGCTTCGCATGTGGAAAGAGCAGCATCTGCCTTAGCTTCAAAGCAAGCAGCCCAGATTTTTGCGATGTCTTCATCAGAGAACTCAACAAAGTCGTTTCCTGTTGCAGACTCAACCTTGGCGATATCGCTCTCGATAGCATCATCGTAAATAGTAGCTGAATATTCTTCTGTAACATCAGCTGCAAGCTGGATAGCTTCCTGCTGCTCTGCAGAAAGGCTGTTCCACTTGTCAAGGTTGTATGTGAACATATTACCTGCAGTGTATGTTCCGTCAAGAGCCCAGTACTGAGCAACATCCTGCCAGCTCATTGCTACCATCGGAGCAAGTGCCATCTGAGTAGAATCAATAAGACCTCTCTGAAGTGCATCATAGGTATCGGGCGGTGCCATAGCTGTTACCTGGAATCCAAGGTCTTCGAACATAGCAGCGTCCATGTTTCCGAATGATGATGATCCGCTGATAAGGCTGTCAAGGTCTGTGAATTCATACTTAGCGCAGAATGCGTTAGCACCACCTGCAATAACATTGAGATACTTGATGTTCTGTGATGTAGCCTCTTCTTCGATAAGAGCTGATGTCTCAGGGTTTTCGAAAATAAGATCATCAAAGTAATCAAGTGCTGCCTGTGTGCCGCCCGGAGCAAATCCAGGGAATGTAAGGTAGTTAAGGACATCTGTATGAGGCATATGTCCAAGAGCAACCATATCTACGCCGCCTGAAGAAACTCCCTCAAGCTCGCCTGCAGTATCAAAGAGTGTACCACCCCACTGCGGATTTACAGTAATAGCTCCGTCTGTTATCTGATCAAGAGCATCAATGAAGTACTTAATAATCTCTCCACCTGTCTCAGACTCCTGGAATGTGGATGAGAAGCTGATCTCCATAGGATCGCATTCAATTTTCTTAAGATCCGTAGACACAGCTGCGCTTCCTGATGCATCTGAAGAAGCTGCAGGCGCAGTATCTGCTGAGCTTGCCGGTGCAGCATCAGCTGTAGCCGCTGCAGGCTCTGATGTTTCGGATGACTGTGAATCAGTGTTTCCGCAAGCGGCAAACATTGAAACAGACATTGTCATCACAAGCATGAGTGACAAAGCTTTCAATTTTTTCATGTTTTTCTACCTCCTAAATTAAACAGAAAACTTTTATATGGATGTCTTAATCAAGACAAAACCATCCTGATTGTAAACCGCCGCATCAGCGGTTTGGACCCCGGATCTACCGGGGAAATCAGACTCCCGCGGCTCCCAAAAGTCTGGGAAGTACGAGACAAATGTCAGGTACAAGAGCCATGAAGAGCACTATAAGGAACTCACAAATAAAGTACGGAATAACACCCGAGAATATTTCCGACGGATTTACCCGCAGGGCGTTTGCCGTAGCAAATACGTTCATACCGATAGGCGGTGTAAGACCGGCAATCTCACACATAAAGCACAGGCAGATAACAAGTACATACGGGCTGTATCCGACCGCTGTAAGAACCGGGAATACAACCGGTACGGTAATGATAATGATTGAAACAATATCCATAACGCAACCGCAGAATACATAAAGCAGAACTACAAGCATGAATACGATAAACTTGGGCGCCTGTACACCTGCGATTATATTTGCAAGTGAATTTGCAAGACCTGTAGCGGCTATGAAGGAACCGAAAAGCTGTCCCGCAATGATGATCGGGAAGATCCCTGCTTCCATGGTTGCTGCTTCCCAGATACAATGCGCAATCTGCTTAATGGACATCTTCTTGAATATAGCATAGATGCATACTGCCACAGCTCCGATAGCTCCACCAACCGTAGCCGTAAACCATCCCGCGAAGGTACCTCCTATGATAAGACCGAACAGAAGGATGATAGGAACAAGAAGACGAAGAGTCTTTAATTTTTCCATCATCGAAACTTTCGGACCTCCTCCGGGAGGAATAGATCCCTTGTGGATAACGCCGATAATGCGTACGGTAACGCAAAGTGCCACCGCAGTAACTATACCCGGAATAACGCCTGCCATAAGTGCGGTACCCACATTCATTGTAACCGGAGAAATCAGGCAGTACATAATGATGGCCATTGAAGGCGGAATCAGAGTAGAAAGCGCACCGGATGCAGCTATACATCCGAGTGAATATTTTCTGCTGTAGCCGGCCTTCTCAAGTTCGGGCATAGAAAGCTTTCCGAACACGATATTTCCGGCGATGGAAGATCCGGAGCAGGCTCCGAATACTGCATTTGAGCAAACCACTACATAAAGTAGACCACCCTTGACTCTTCCGAGCCATGCATGCATTGACGTAAACGCGCCTCCTGCAATACCCGTCTCTCCCGCCAGGGATCCGACTAACATAAACATGGGCAAAACTGCGTAGTTATAGTTCGCCGCCAAATCAAATGGTGCTGTTTTAAATTTTGCGATCATAAGAGACGGATCACCTTTTGAGAGAACAAGAAATCCAATGAATGCACATGTCAGCATCGACACGAACACAGGAACTCCCGCAAAGATCATTACCATCATGACGATAAAGATCACAATACCCACTATTGCTTTAAAATCCATTATTCGGCACCCCCTTCGGTATTATCTTCGGGAGTGTTAATCTCCTCCATAGGAGCACCCGGCCCCTTTTTGACCCCTCTGTCGGGATCTTTGAACTGTCTGACTATAGCCCAGGCGAAGCTTATTGCCAGAAGAAACATACCTGCTGCAAACATAAGAGCGAACGGCCAAACCGGAAAACCAAATCCGGATGTAGAACTCTGTGTATGGTTTTTGATAAGCTCACCCATACGAACAAATCCCATATAACCTACAAATCCGCAAATGCAGATGGCGATGATATTTCCTAAGATTGCAAAAAATTTCTCTATAACGTGCGGCAACTTGCTTGAGAGCAGGTCTATCTTTGTATGACCATTGTCCAAAGTAACAAAAGAAGCCGCGAGGAATACTACCGGAACGTGAAGATACTGAATTATCTCTGTGGATCCGGGCACACCTGTGTGAAAGATCTTTTCACCTAACACATTAATAAAAGCCACCAGCATGATACCAACAAGGCAAAGACCGGAAACTACCGAAATGCCTTTGAGGATCTTCATGATGACACGGTCGGTCTTGTAATACCAACCAGTTTGCTTTTCATCCATAAAACTAAAACCTCCTAAACAAAACACAAGCGGACGCACCGGGAGGACACATCCGCCTGTGATGTTTAACCCCTTTAACCCTAACGTCACACTAGCAAATTTTAACATAAACATTATTAAAAGGGAATACTTTTTAGGCTATTTTGTTTATAATATTTATAGAAATTTTATAT
>CAJOOT010000246.1 GCA_905236215.1 uncultured Eubacterium sp. | reverse complement strand
CCAGGCATTTAACCGAAAACAACGCGGACACCTTTTTGTAATCCACAAGTTTTCCTTTTCTAATCCAGGCAATGTAGATGACTTCCGACTTTCTCGGAAGCTTTTTTTTTGCTTCATCCAAAGAATACTCCGCAAGATTCAGCTTCTTTGCAAGAAGATCCGCATACTGTCTGGAAAAGCCCGTGTTAGACGTATAAACTATTGCATCCATTGACGTTACTTATTCCTTTCGTCTTTTTCTGCGCGTATAAGGCGCCTTATGGCTTCCACGCAGGTTTCAACCGCCTGACCGGTATAGTAAATTTTGGGATTTGAAAGTCCTGCCTTCTTTCTCTCCTGGTTTGCCACTGCAAGAAGAACCGTACCTGTCCTTACACCAAGAGCGGATCCCAATATAAACATGGCAGCGGATTCCATCTCGGAAGCTTTGGCACCAAGCTGCATCCACGCATTCCACTTGTTTTCCAATTCATATCCTACAGGCATACGCGAAGGCTCATGCTGACCATAGAAAGAATCCTTACACTCAACTACTCCCACATGATATGGATAACCCAATGATTCCGCAGCTTCCACCAGTGCCCTCAGGCACTCATAGTCAGGTACCGCAGGATACTCGATGGGGGCATATTCCTTTGTAGTGCCTTCCATGCGCACAGCCCCGGAAGCTATGACAATATCTCCGCCCTTTACGGTGATATCCATACCTCCACAGGTGCCCACCCTGAAGAACGTATCCGCCTCACAGCGCACCAGTTCTTCCATGGCAATGGCTGTAGAAGGTCCTCCTATGCCGGTAGATGTAACCGAAACCATCTCTCCCTCAAGAGTGCCCGTATAAGTGGTAAATTCACGATTGACCATTACAAGTTCGGGATTGTCAAGGCTCTGCGCAATAAGCTCACACCTGCCCGGATCTCCCGGTAATATAACATAACGCCCAACGTCTCCGGCCTTAAGCTTAATATGATACTGTCGTCCGTCATCTCCCATATAATCCATAATATTACTCTCCGTTCATCATCTTCCCGAAAGCTCCTGATAAAGACTCTTGGCGTATGTATCTGTCATTCCGCAGATATAATCCGTCACCAGAAGAAGTCTCAGATAGAGTTTTTCAATTTTACTTTTACCCTTAGAATATATTTTGTAAGTCGACATATAATTTTCCGAGATGATTCCTACAAGTCGCTCTTGAACAGCCGTCAATTCATATTCCGTATCAAAGTTTACAACTGCATCAACAAACTTATCAAGAAGGAAATCCATGATAACCTCCTCAGATATTTCATGTCTGTATATTGACTGCGACTTAAATACATATCTCCTCTCAATGTCACCCAACGCTTTCATTATACCGCCGGCTGCAGATATTGAAAGCAAATCTTTTTTGAACGTGCCATCCATTATCTCGTCGTAATTTGCTATAAATACATCTGCAACCGCATCAATGGCTTTGCCCTGCACCCAGATCACCCAGTTTTGTACTGCATATTCACCGGGATCGTTAAGCTTCATAGCCAATGCATCCGCAAGCTTCTTGTCAATCTTCTTGAGCGAATCCCTATACATCTGTGATGAGTTATCATCCATCAGAGGTTTTGCTTCAGTATAATAATCGTCAAGCTCTCTTTTAAGAGTGTCATACGGAAGATAATGTTTTTTAAATGCATCTTCAATATCAGCAGTAATGTAGGCAATATCATCAGCCGCCTCAAGCAGAAAGCACAACGGATGGCGTCTTCCGTTAGTTCCGGTGGACTTTTCCACATCCTCAAAATTATCCTTATCCGCATAAAAATAACCCATTTTCTTGGTTCTTATATCACGACTGTTTTTATCTATACATATAGACGACACCGGGTATTTGATGATGGTAGCAAGAAGTCCCTTGGTAAGATTCATACCGTGATTGTCTACAAGGAAATGAAGCTTGGTGACAAGTCGGAATGCCTGCGCGTTTCCTTCAAAATGAAAGAAATCATTCTTCATCTCATCTTCAAGCAGATCAATAATTGGCTTTCCTTCAAAAGTTAAATCAGGAAGATTTTTTAAAAACCAATCCCTTATCGTGGTCTCTCCGAAATGTCCGAAAGGCGGATTTCCTATATCATGAATCAGACCGGAGCATTGAAGTATGTCACATACGTCTGACGTATAAGACGGGTCAAAATCAGGATCCTTTATCTCATCAATAATTCTCTCGGACACATTTCTGCCCAAAGATCTGGCCAGGGATGATACCTCCAGAGAATGCGTAAGTCTTGTACGCACAAAATCACTTGTATCGAGCGGAAATACCTGTGTCTTGTCCTGAAGTCGTCTGAATGATGCACTGTCTATAATTCTATG
>CAJOOT010000245.1 GCA_905236215.1 uncultured Eubacterium sp. | reverse complement strand
GGGCGGAAACTAAGTTGAGGGACGAGGTGAACGCTATGACCAACGAAAAAAAAGAAATCATCCGTCTCGATGACGTATCCAAGATCTATGAGATAGGTGATGAGGAGGTAAGGGCGCTTGATCATGCGTCCCTTACCATAAAGGAAGGCGAGTTTGTGGGTATTGTGGGACCTTCCGGAAGTGGAAAATCCACCATGATGAACATAATAGGATGTCTGGATATAGCAGACGAAGGAAGCTACTATCTGAACGGTCAGTCCATAGAGGAATATACGGAGAATGAGCTCGCCAGGATTAGAAACAAAGAGATAGGATTTATATTTCAAAATTTTAACCTGATAGGTAACCTTACGGCAGAAGAAAATGTTGAACTTCCGCTCATATATCAAAAGATACCCAAGGCCAGAAGAAGAGAATTGGTAGAGGAGGCATTGGAAAGAGTACAGCTTGGTGCCAGAAGAAAACATAAACCAACAGAGCTCTCCGGCGGACAGCAGCAGAGAGTGGCGATAGCCAGAGCTATTGCTACCAAACCGGCACTTTTTCTGGCAGATGAGCCTACCGGAAATCTGGATTCCAGGACAGGTGAGGAAATTATGAAACTCTTCCATGAGCTTCACGAATCAGGGCATACGATGGTTCTTATCACGCATGATGATGGTGTTGCAGCACAGACCGCAAGACGTGTCAGGATAAGAGACGGACACGTGAAGGAGGTGACGGAATGATATTACAGTCATTTAAGATGGCGTGGAAATCCATTTCGTCGAACAAGATGAGATCTTTCCTTACCATGCTCGGTATTATCATCGGTGTTATGGCGCTCGTTGTATTGGTATCTCTTGTGTCGGGCACTACGGATTCAGTCAAAAACTCTATTTCCAGCATGGGAACGGATTTGCTTAGGGTCAGCATCAATGATGATGACGGAAAGCCCATCAGACTTGATGATCTTGATGAAGTTTTTGACGATGAGTCTGTCGGTGAAGTGGCTGCTGTATCCCAGGAAAACTTCACCATGGAGTCCGGATCCACTTCCGAGACGGCTACCATATACGGAACCACGGCTGAATATGCGGATATAGCCGGACTGGAGATTACATCCGGCAGGTTTATATATACACTCGACAATGAAAATCATTCAAATGTTGCAGTTATAAGCTATGATGCGGCTACGGATATTCTGGGTACCGTCAATGCAGTGGGAAGCGAGATATCAATCAACGGCTCCACCTTTACGATTATAGGTGTTATGGCCGATGATGAGGATGATTCAAACTCGGTATATGAGGCGTATATCCCGTATACCACCTTGATCAGACAGTCTGATTCGGTAACAAGTGAAGTGAGCAGTATCATCATTTCGGCGGCAGACAGTGTGGATGTAGATACCACGGAAACAGCAGTATCTACCATTCTCCTAAAGCGATTTGGCGATGAGGATTATTATTCGGTAATATCAAGTTCCACCATTCAGGAGGCCATGGAGTCGGTTACCAATACATTGGCTCTTCTCCTTGGAGGAATAGCGGCAATATCTCTTTTGGTAGGAGGCATCGGCATCATGAATATTATGCTTGTGTCAGTTACCGAGCGTACCAGAGAAATAGGCATCAGAAAGGCGATAGGTGCCGGCAGAGGGGTGATAATGCTGCAGTTTTTGATAGAGTCGCTGGTAGTATCACTGATGGGATGTGCAATAGGTATTGCCGGTTCCTGGATAGCACTTAAGATAGCTTCGGTAGTAGCTGCAAACAGCGACTACGATTTGAATTTTACGATGTCTATGGGCGTGGTTTGGATTTCTGTGGCCTTTTCCGTAGCTATAGGAGTCATCTTCGGACTCTATCCCGCCAATAAGGCAGCAAAGAAGAACCCGATAGAGGCTTTGAGGTACATGGGTTAACGATATATTTTTTGTCACGAGTGGCATCAGACCGCCGGGCAGGTTGACATAAGTCTCCGGGTTGATAATACTCCCTCCGAATGCTATAATCATTAGGCTTTTCCGGTTTATAGCAGGAAGGGAGTATTATTGTTTTTTATGAGAAAGAGGAAATCAAAATGACACATGATGAAAAAGCACTAAAACTTCATGAGGAGTGGAGGGGTAAGCTTAGTACAGTCCCCAAAGCCCCTGTTAATACCATGGAGGATCTGGCTCTGGCGTATACACCGGGAGTGGCGGCTCCCTGCAGGGAGATAGCAAAAGATCCTTCATTGGCCTATAAATATACCATGAAAGCCAATACAATAGCCGTAATCTCAGACGGCAGTGCGGTTCTGGGACTTGGCAATATAGGACCCAAGGCAGCCATGCCCGTTATGGAAGGTAAGTGCGTCCTGTTTAAGGCCTTTGGTGATGTAAACGCTGTCCCGATTTGTTTGGATACGCAGGATACTGATGAGATTGTAAAGATTGTGACTGCTCTTGCACCTTCATACGGCGGAATCAACCTGGAGGATATATCAGCTCCCAGATGCTTTGAGATAGAGGAGCGTCTGAAAGAAACTCTTGATATTCCCGTATTCCATGATGATCAGCATGGTACTGCCATTATTGTATTGGCAGGTATCATAAATGCACTTCGTATAACAGGCAAAAAAGTTGAGGAATGCAAGATAGCCGTGAATGGATCGGGAGCAGCAGGTATTGCTATATCCAAGCTCCTTATGAACTACGGCTTCAAAGATCTTATTATCTGCGATTCTTCCGGGATCATTTCAGAAAAGAGCAAGCGGCTTAACAAAGTAAAGGAAGAAATGATAAGAATAACCAATCCGCGCAAGGTGGAGGGTACTCTTGAAGATGCCATGAAAGGAGCAGACATTTTTATCGGTGTATCCGCCCCCAACAGTGTTACCCGGGAGATGGTAAAATCCATGAACAAGGATGCCATAATATTTGCCATGGCCAATCCGGATCCGGAAATTTTGCCCGATGATGCCAAGGCAGCAGGAGCTGCTATCGTAGGTACCGGTAGAAGTGATTTTCCGAATCAGGTTAATAACGTGCTTGCATTTCCGGGTATCTTCCGGGGTGCTCTCGACGGACATGCGCCGCAGATTACGGAAAAGATGAAGATGGCAGCTTCAATAGCTATAGCAGGGCTTGTTTCCGATGAGGAACTTGAGCCTGATATGATACTGCCCGCTGCGTTTGATGAACGTGTGGCGGAAGCAGTCAGCAGGGCTGTCAGAGAAAATATCTGATACTAAAAAGATGAAACCCCTTCGGTGTGGCTGTTCCGAAGGGGTTTCCTGTATCGAAAAATAATGCTAGGGGGATGAGAAGTATGAGTTTCTCTAATCAGTATACTACTTCGGTATGCTCTCAAAGTCAAAAAACATTCTCTAAAACGTTTCTTAAATAATTATAAAATGCTATAATTAAGGCAAATTATCCATCAAACGAAAGGAGGCGACGGCAGTATGAATGAGCTTGAAAAAAAGCTTCGCGATACAATATTGAAGATGTGTCGTGTGATTACGGTTGTCTGTTTTGCGTTTGATGTTATATTTCTCGTCATCTACGTTGTTACCGATGATCTGTTCTATCCGCTTCCGGTATACATTATGGTGCGTGTGGTTCCGCCTACAGTGGTCAATATATTAGCGTGCATTATAGGCACTATGTATAACAGAGCGGAAAAGGTCAGCGATTCAGTCAAAAACGAGGCAGTTTCGTCTATGCTGTGCACTGTGGGTGGCTCTATGGCTATATTTCACAGCTTTTTCACACCGCTTTGGGTGGCACCATCTATAGGGATGCTTTTCTGCGGTATATTCGGAAATACCAGGCTTAGACGGATACTTGGGATTTACAGTCTGGTACTGGTGACATTTGCGGCGGCGTTTCAGACCTTTGAGCGTCCCGGCAATATGAGCGACAATCTCCAGAGTATGGCGGTTGTATATGCTATCACCTATACAATGTATCTGATATCAGGTGCGTTACTTAAATACATCGAAGAATTTGGTAATGTTATCAGAGCGTCGCTTTTGAGGGAACAGGAGCTTACCATGCAGATGCATTTTGAGCCTCTCACAGGCATTTTTTATACCAGACCGTATTTTATGGAAAAGGGAACCCTCATGCTTGAGCGGTGCTGTGAAGAGCATCCGGTGAGCATAGCCATGGTGGATTTTGATCATTTCAAAAGCATTAATGACAAATACGGTCATGATAACGGCGATATAGTTATCAAACAGTTTGCGAGGCTTTCCCGAACGATAACCGGGGCGGATGCAATAGCCGGCAGATACGGAGGAGAGGAATTTATCTTCATGTTTGAAGGGGGAGATCCCGCCAAACATTACGGTGCCATAGAATATCTAAGAGAGCGTTTTTCTCAGACTGAATTTGAATTTACGGATCGGATGATGACGTTTAGCTGCGGTATCGTAGTCTGCAGGCGAAAGGTTGATTATGATGTTCTTTTTGGCAAGGTGGATGCAGTGCTCTATGAAGCCAAAAATGCAGGCAGAAACAG
>CAJOOT010000244.1 GCA_905236215.1 uncultured Eubacterium sp. | reverse complement strand
GACCAGAAGCTTTCTATGGTATGTTCGTAGTATTCATCCAAAGACTGCAATGTAGAGGTGCTCAGTAGGAAAAAGTCGTGGTTTGGAGTGGAGGTCGAATCTGACCATGTCACGTCTACGTTGTACCAGTTTCCGTTTAGTTTGACCATATTCCACTGATGTGATTCTGATGTGACGCTTATGCACTTTATTCCCACAGCGTTGCATAAAAGCTGAAATGCCATGGAATATCCGGCACATATGGATTTTTTCTTTTTAAATACGCTGTAGCAGCTTTGGTCATAGGTGTTTTGCTTATATTTGGTCTGTGTACAGATTTTGTCATTGAAATACATCAGCATTTCATATTTTGAAGAAAGCTTTTTTGCTTTTTTTATCCATTTTTTTGCTATCTTTTTTATTTGCGAAGCAGCCTTTGCACGTGCAGAGCCTTTTTTGAATTTGGAATAAGGCAAGATGGTAACTACCACTCCCGAGGATTCATATGCATAGTTAAACTTTGTTGAGAGAAAGAAATATTGCGGATGCGTGCACATAAACATGTATGCCAGAATCAGCGCGTCATTTACGCTTAAGTTTGATGTTTTTGCATAGCACGCATTGGTGTCGGTAAGTTTTTTCTTGGATTTCAAGGAGTTTTTAGCTGTTTTATCTAAAGCTTTCCAAAAGGATTTCTGGCTGGAATCAAGCTGCTTGTATACATAGCTGCAGCTACTGTCATTCCAAAAGGAGCCTCTTTTAAAACTGACTGAATTGGAACCGGTTGAAGTATATGAGGCTTCGGAAAGGTCTTCTTTGATCTGAGAGTCTACCTTTTCCACAAGACCGTCTTTTTTGATAAATGTGATGCCGTGAGCTTTTGCAAAGGCATCTGCGGAATCTGTTTCTGAGGTACTTGCGGCTTTTGTTTTGGATGAGGCAGCATATACATTTGAAGGACTGTCCAACGCCACTGACACACCTGAAAATGCAGTAATCAAAGCCAATGTAATTGCCAATATTCTTCCAAGAGCCGATGTTTTATCCATGTTGAGTTTCTCCAATTCCTGTAAATTTATAAAAAAGATTATAAACTTGAAAAACATCCTTTACAAGTTCAAAGTGTTTAAAGCATGAAGAGCCTGACCTAAAGCTATACCGCCGTCATTTGCAGGAATCATTTTGTGGCGCAATACGCGAAATCCCTTTGATGTAAGTCCGTCTTCGGTAAGTTCAAGAAGCAGTCTGTTCTGGAAGCATCCTCCGGAAAGGGCGACAACTGAAATTCCGGTGGATTTTCCGGCTTCTTCGCATGCATTAACGGTTAATTGAGCAAGAGCCTTATGAAAAATAAAGGCCAGCTTACATATATCAGCACCGTTCAAACGTTCTTCGATCAGCATTCTAAAGATACTGTGAGTGGGAATATGAATATTCGGCATTATGTCAACCGGAGTTTCGATTGTATCCGAAACCGTAGCCTCAATTGTATCCGGAACCGTAGCCTCTACCGTATTCAAACACGGATCACAGGCCGGAACTTCATCCGGTTTTTCAATTTCTGTTCCTCTATTGTTGCTGCGCTCCAAATGCTCCATAGCCTTAAACATCAAGGTGGTGGAAGCTTCCCCTTCAAAAGACGAGGTGTGTCTTATTCCGAGTATGGAACTTACGGCATCAAACAACCTTCCGCAACTGGTGGAATTAACCGAGTTGATACCGGCTTTTCCCATTTTAGAGATGGTCTCAAATTCCGAAACGGCGCATAAACCAAGTTTTTCAACAACTTCCTGAGCCTTATCCGGTGCATCTTTGTAAATATCACTTATCATCGAAGCGGCAATGCGCCAGCCTTCTTTTGCTGAAAGATCTCCACCAACCTGTTTGAACGGCGTAATATGACCTATGCGCTCAAAGCCGAGTAAATCAGCCTTAAGGAGCTCTCCGCCCCAGATTGAAGAGTCTGTCCCATAGCCTGTGCCATCGTAAGATACGCCGATAACAGGATCGCTATAATCATTCTCGGCCATGCAAGAGAGTATATGCGCATAGTGGTGCTGTACTTTAATAAGAGGAACGTTGAGCTCGTTCGCCATTTCTTTGGCTATAGCCACCGTGTTGTACATGGGGTGCATATCGCAGGCTATCATATCCGGCTTTATCTCAAGCAGGTCAGACATCCTGTGTACGGTTTCACTAAGAGCTTTGACTGTGCGGATATCCTCCATATCTCCTACATAAGGAGACATATAGAAGAGGTCTCCTTTGGTCAGGCAGAATGTATTTTTTAGCTCACCGCCTATCGCCAACACGCTTTTTTCGTAGCTTTTTGACCACATTACCGGAAGAGGTGCGTAGCCTCGGGAACGCCTTATCATATACGGCTCATTGCGATAAAAGTCCGTAACGGTATCGTCGGCTCGAATCAGGATTTTACGGTTGTGGGAAAGGACTCCGTCGCACATCCGAAGGATTTCCGAAATTACGGATTCGTCATCACGGCAGATTGGAGCCCCGGATACATTGCCGCTTGTCATGACCAAAACATCCGGCATGTCCTTGACGTCATCGTCGTATTCAAAAAGAAGCATCTGAAGAGGAGCGTACGGAAGCATCAGTCCAACATTGGGATTGTCCGGGGAGACTCCGTCTGCAATAAGTCCGCCGGGGCGTTTTTTTAGCAATATGATGGGCTTCTGATTACCGTCTAAAGTTTCTCTTATGACGGACGAGTTGACATAACACTCTCTTTCGGCTGTCTCCAGATTCTTTGCCATTACGGCAAAGGGCTTGGCAGGGCGGGGTTTTATGGCTCTTAGGCGCATTACTGCTTCTTCATTGGTGGCGTCGCATGCCAGATGAAATCCACCTATTCCCTTTATTGCAATAATCCTGCCGGACGCAAGGAACTGTCTTGCTTTGGTTATGGCATCCCTTCCCCAAAGTCCGGATTCTTGTATGCTGCCATTTTCTGCTTCTTCCTTTGTAAAGAAGTAACATTCAGGTCCGCAGTCGGGGCAACACACCGGCTGAGCATCGTAGCGACGGCTTTCCGGGGTCGTATATTCGTTTTCGCAGCGCTCACACATTGGAAATTCCTTCATCGTGGTACGGTCTCTGTCATAAGGCATGGATTCCAAAATGGTGAGCCTGGGACCGCATGCCGTGCAGTTGATGAAGGGATGATGATAACGATGATTCTTTGGAT
>CAJOOT010000243.1 GCA_905236215.1 uncultured Eubacterium sp. | reverse complement strand
GCCGGACTTAAGACCGGACTGTTTACATCTCCCCATCTTGAGGATATATGCGAGAGATTTCGTATAAACGGTCAAAATATCACCCCGAAAATTTTTTTGAAATACTTTGAGCGGGTAAGCGGGATTGTTAAGAAATTGGACCTCAAAGATGATGCGCCCACTTTTTTTGAGTATCTCTACCTTATGGCGATGGCACTTTTTGAGGATGAAAAGGTGGATTGCGCTATTCTCGAAACAGGGCTCGGAGGAAGACTCGATGCTACGAATACCTGTAAGCCTGATATATGTGCCATTACATCCATAAGTATGGAGCATACGGAGTATCTGGGAGAGAGCATTGAGCTTATAGCGGCTGAAAAGGCCGGGATATTAAAGCGGGGGGCACCGGTGGTCTATGATGATTCGGATGAAAGAGCATCTGCGGTGATTAGGGAAAAGGCAGCAGAGGTTAACATAAAATCTATTCCGGTAGGGCTTAGGAACTGTGAAATATTGCTGAAATTGCCGCAAAGGATTGATTTTTCATATACTACGGCTTATGATAGTCTCGTTCTTTGCCTGAACACAGGAGCGCCGTACCAGATCATTAATGCTGCCATAGCTTTGGAATGTGCATCATATATATTGAGGGACAGGGCGCAGCCGGAACGTAAGGCTGCTGTTGAAGAGGGTATTAAGAAGGCGTTTTGGCCGGCCAGGATGGAAGAAATCCTGCCGGGAGTTTATCTTGACGGAGCGCATAATCCCGACGGTATCAGAGCTTTTCTTGAAGCGGTTTCATGTATTGCCGAAGGAAAAGAGTCCTTACTTTTGATCGGTGCTCTTGAAGACAAGGATGTTACCTGCATATGCCGGAAGATTGCCGAATGCGGATCGTTTTCGGAAATAGTTGTAACCGAGCCTCATAATTCACGGGCTTTGGGGGCGCGGGAGCTTGAAAAGCTTTTTGGAAAGTATTCCGGGTTGAAGATACATTGTGAACCCAATTCACGGGCGGCCTTCAAAAAGGCGTGCAGGATCAGAAAAGGAAGGTTGTTGTTTTGCGCCGGATCCTTGTATCTGGCAGGAGAGATAAGGAGAATAGCTGATGTTGGATTTTGATGAGGAATTGAAGAAATTTGAACCGAGCCCCGAGATTCAGGAGGCTGAAGACGTAATATATAACCGTGATCTTACGGACCTGGTGGATGTTATGGAGGATCTTCTTAAGGATCCGGGTATGACCATGCGCAGGTAGGTGATCGATTATGAAGTGTTACAAATGCGGACAGATATTGACGCAGACCAAATTTTGCGCCTACTGCGGCGCAGATGTATCTCTCTACAGAAAAATAATTTCCAGTTCAAATCTTCTGTACAATGAGGCTTTAAGCGCAGCGAAAGAACGGGACCTTACGGGAGCATCGGAGCTTCTTTTGAGGTGCCTTCGTCTCAATAAAAACCATATAGACGGAAGAAATCTTTTGGGTCTTGTTTATTATGAGATGGGGGAGATGACAAAGGCTGTTGAAGAATGGTCTATCAGCAGAGCTTTGCGTATAGAAGAAAATGAAGCTGAGCACTTTATGGAGGAACTTTATGAGGGCGCAGGAAGAGATAAGATAATCCAGGGCGTCCGCAAGTTCAACACTGCTCTCAATTATATAGAACAGGACAGCTATGATCTGGCTACGTTGCAGATCAAGAATGTAATATCATTCAATCCCAATTTTGTCAGAGGCCATGAGGTTTTGGGTCTTATATATGCTTCGGCCAGGGACTATGACAGAGCCAGAAATGAGTTCCGCACCGTACTTCGGATAGATGCCGGAAACAGGGAAGCCCGGGTATACCTTGATGCGGTTGAGAAGATGCGCCTTACAGATGAGGAACTTCCCAAAAAGCGTTCCCACAGGGAGAGTGTTACTTATACCAACGGCAATGAGACAATAATTCAGCCCTTGGTCAACCACCTTTCGGCTCCCGTTTCCGTTATGCTTAATCTGGCTATAGGTGTGGCTATAGGTGCGCTTGTGGTTTATTTTCTTGTAGTACCCGGTCTGAAAAGCTCAATCACGAATGAGGCCAATCAGAGTGTGGCGCAGGCCAATGAGCAGCTTACAGCGCAGGCTACTACCACGAAGTCGTTGGAGGATGAGATTGCTAATCTTCAGAGTCAGATTGCAGCATATGAGTCATCGGATGCCAAGGATGCAGATACCCTGGAATCCTATCAGAATCTCATCGCATATTACAAGGCAGCAGCAGAAGACAATGAGACTGCGGCCATGGCGGCGTTGGAAAAGGTAGACGGAGATCTTCTGACCGGTGATGCAAAGAAAACCTATGAAGCACTTTCCGAAAAGCTTAAGGAAGAAAAGCTTTCTGATTACTACTCTGCGGGAAAAAGTGCTTTATCGAAGAAAAACTATGCTACGGCCATAGAAAATTTCGAGGCTGCAGTAGAGATTGATGAGGAGTATAAAAACGGAGATTTGATCTACAGCCTGGCTCAGGCATACAGGCTGAACGGAAATACAAAAAAGGCTATATCTGCCTATGAAAAAGTGATTGATCTTTTTGACGGCACGAGTATAGCAAGATACTCCCAAAACTATATTGATTCTTTGAATAAAGAGCTGTCGGACAAAGAGGATGATGAACTTGAAGGACAGGATAATTCAAATTCCGGAACCACCACATCCACAGGCAGCACCAATGAGGAATAAAATGAAAAAAGCTTTAATAGCCATGAGCGGCGGAGTCGATAGTTCGGCCGCCGCTTATTTGATGAAAGAAAAGGGATATGATTGCTGTGGAGTCACCATGAAGCTTTATGATTCTATGGCTCTTGCATGCGGAGAAGGCACCTGCTGCAGTACCGAGGACATAGAGGATGCGCGCTCTGTATGCGGCAAATTGGGTATTATACACGAGACGGTGGATTTTATGGCGGATTTTGAGGAATGCGTTATTATCCCTTTCATTGAGGACTATGAAAATGCCAGAACGCCAAATCCCTGTATAGAGTGCAACAGAAAGCTCAAATTCGGCAGACTTTTTGAACTTGCAAAAAAACGCGGATTTGAAAAGGTGGCCACGGGTCACTATGCGCGCGTGTCCTACGACGAAAAAAGCGGCAGGTGGCAGCTGAAAAAAGCACTTGATAAATTTAAGGATCAAAGCTATGTACTTTATACATTGACACAGGAGGAACTGTCTTTTTTGGAGCTTCCCAACGGAGAATATACCAAAGACAGTATCCGTGAAGTGGCGGAAAACAGAGGGTTTGTGAATGCCCGCAAAAAGGACAGCCAGGATATCTGCTTTATCCCCGACGGAGATTATGCCCGCTTTCTTGAGGAGCGGAGAGGCGGACCTTATCCTGAGGGGAAATTTGTAGATGCAAACGGCAATGTACTTGGGAAGCATAAGGGAATCATACATTATACGGTCGGTCAGAGAAAGGGTTTGGGAATATCGTCGACTGAGCCATACTATGTCATCCAAATCAATCCTAAGACAAATGAAGTTGTACTTGGAAGAAAAGCAGAGCTGCAAAAGACTAAGGTACGCGCCACCAACTTTAACTGGGTGTCGATATGCAGCCCTGATAAAGAAGTGAGGTGTCTGGGAAAGATCCGTTATTCCCACAAAGGCGAGACGGGGTATGCAAAGGCTTTGGATGACGGTACTGTGGAGATGAACTTTGATAATCCGGTTTACGGAGTGAGTCCGGGACAGGCTTTGGTACTGTATGAAGGGGATCTTGTGCTGGGCGGAGGCACGATCATAATATGAATTTTTCAGCATGAATTTTTGCTGATTTTATGTGTCCATTTTATGTTGACGGAAAATTCGAAATGATTTATACTTGATTCAGCGGAGTGCGGAAGTCATTCATATACTACCGTCCAGCATGGGGGATATCGGGCGAATTCTCGCACATCTATTACATCAATCATTTAATACCGGGAGGTCCAGACTTATGAAGAATGTTAAAATGTCGGCTAAGATTTCTCTGGTCATTATTGTGGTTTTGGCAATATTGCTTACAGGCCTTACTGCTATTACCTCCATTAAGACCAACAATTCCATGAATGACACAGCCAAGATGAGATTCAGAGAAGCGGCACAGGCCAGAAGTGTTGTTATCGATGAATATTTTAAAAAGATTGATATGTATATGAGCGTTTTTGCGAACTCTCAGCCTGTTAAGCTTGGATTGGAGCATGCGGACAGCGAGTCAGAGACTGCTGTTGCTCAGGATTATACCAGTCAGTATGTGCAGGGTATGGAAGGCGCTGAGGGCTTGTTTGTTAACACACCCGAGACTTTGCAGATAGCGCATTCGGTACCGCAGGCTGTAGGTGCCTATGGTATCGACAAAGAAGAAAACCCCACAGGATATGAGAATATGCAGAATCTTCTTCAGAAGATGTGGGATTCCGGAGAGGGTGAATACAGAGGTATAGTTGTTTCTCCGACTACCGGCACTCAGGTTGTTGTATATTACTATCCTGTATTTGATGATCAGGGCAATGGCATAGGCTATGTAGGGCTTGGCCTTTCCACGGATTACCTTTTGAATATTCTTGGTAGTATGGATTTTGCAGGTCTGGAGAATGCATACTTAAGCATTATTCAGACTACGGATTACAACTACGTTACCTGCGGATACGATGAAACACTTACGGCTACAGAATGCACAGATGCCAATGAAATTGCCATGGTAGATGAGGCTGTTGCCGGAGTTACCACCACAGAATCCGGAGATGTTGCTGTACATCCGGACTCCAAAGAATTCGTACTAAACGGAAAGAAAGTCATGGAGGCTTACGAACTGATACCTGACTACAATCTGCTGGTAGTAGTAGGTGATACTCAGTCCGAGATAACGGCGGAGGCCGGTCAGGTCACCATGATCTCGATCATATTCAGTATCGTAGCAGCTCTTATTATGGCGGTGCTTACGTTTGTATTTGTTAGAATGATGGTAAGGGATCTCACAAAGGTATCCGGTATTGTCAGCGGCATTGCGGAAAGCATGGTTCTTACGGATGCCAAGAAACTTGATAAATACGCAGACAGAGGTGATGAGGTCGGCACCGTATCAAAGGCAACATTGCAATTGTGTAAGACCATAGGAGATGCTGTAGAAGCACTTCAGAAGAGAGGACGAGAACTCAAAGAAACTGCTGAGAATCTTGCAGATATCGCAAATCAGACTCTGTCAAATGTAGGGCAGGTTGAAAGCGCTGTATCCGAGATTGCAGACGGCGCTACCAGCCAGGCTACTGAGACGGAGAAGGCTTCAGGTTCTGTTGTTGAGATGGGCAACCAGATTATAGATGCAGCATCGGCAGCGGAGAGCATCATTACTACATCCGATACCATGAAGGAGGCAAGCCGCAGCGTTACCGAGGTTATAGACAAGCTTGTGGCTATCGGAGAGCAGACATCTCAGGCTATTGATGAGATTTACGAGCAGACAAATACCACAAACAATTCTGCAGTCAAGATTAAGCAGGCTACAGAAATTATCACGGGTATTGCCGAAGAAACTAATCTTCTGTCTCTCAATGCTTCAATTGAGGCAGCAAGAGCAGGTGAGCAGGGCAAGGGCTTCGCAGTTGTAGCTTCTCAGATTCAGAAGCTTGCAGAACAGTCCAGCCAGAGTGCTCAGCAGATAGAAGCAGTTATCGCTGCACTTATTGAGGATTCGGACAAGGCCGTTGCCACCATGGAAGAAGTTAAGAAGATCATGGTACAGCAGTCCGAGTACGTAAAGGAGACCGGCGAGATATTCGGTCAGGTACGTGAAGGTATTGATCAGACTGTTAGCGGTATCAATGAGATTTCTAACCGTACATCTCAGATGGATTCCTCAAGACAGAGTGTGGTTGATGTGGTTGAGAACCTGTCAGCTATAGCAGAAGAGAATGCGGCTTCAACTGAGGAAACATCAGCATCCGTTACCATCGTTAATGATCTGATGGGAGATATATCACAGGCTGCAAACAATGTATCTCAGATATCGGAGGATATCGACAGAGATCTGTCAGCATTCAAGCTTTGATATACGAATAACGAATAGCTAAATTGGCGGGAGGGCGTTATGCTCTCCCTTCGATAGGGGTTGTATATCTATTATATTATACCCACTACCAAACGTCAAGAGTATAGTGGGTATAAATATTAGCAAATATAGCCACTAGTTACTGTTCAGAGGGTAACTTGACAGCCTAGCCTAACGATTAAAACTGCATATTAAACTTGTAAAACCTCAGAAAAATCTAACTTTTTTGGGGTTTTACTATTGCATTTTATATCGTTATGATATATAATATAATCATGACGATACTTTGCGGAAAGGAGAGTACTATGGGAATAATAAAACAGTTAGACAAACGTACAGGCATAACTTATGTCTATGAATCAAAAGCATACTGGGACAAAGAGAAAAAACAGAGCCGTGCAAAGCGTAAACTTATTGGGAAACTGGATCCTGAAACCGGTGAAGTGATTCCTACTGATGGCAGGCACAGAAAAACTAAAGCTGCTGCAGATGATGATACCGATTATAAAAAACTTTATGAAAAGCTTCAGAAAAAGTATGAGGCACAGGAAGTGCTCATACGATCCCTTAAG
>CAJOOT010000242.1 GCA_905236215.1 uncultured Eubacterium sp. | reverse complement strand
CATGGATCTTAATATCACAAGGACCAAATTTGAAGAGATTACCAAAGATCTGGTGGATCTTACTGCAGGTCCGGTACATCAGGCACTGACGGATGCGGGTATTTCCGCATCTCAGCTGGGAAGGGTAATACTTGTGGGAGGATCTACGCGTATCCCGGCAGTTCAGGCCATGGTAAGATCCCTCACCGGGAAAGAGCCTTCCAAGAACCTGAATCCGGACGAATGCGTTGCCATGGGAGCAGCCATTCAGGCGGCCAAGTTCGATAAGTCTCTTCCGGCATCATCCCGCGCCAATGATATTATCCTTATGGATGTTACACCGCTCTCGCTTTCAATCGAGACGCTGGGTGGTGTATCCACACGCATTATTGACAGAAACACCACTATTCCCACACATAAGAGTCAGGTGTTTACCACGGCCGCAAACTTCCAGACAACGGTGGATATCAAGGTTTTCCAGGGGGAAAGACAATTCTCGAAGGACAATACATTACTTGGGAATTTCAAACTCAAGGGCATCAAACGTGCGATGGCTTGTATTCCGCAGATAGAGGTGGCATTTGACATTGATGCAAACGGTATTGTTATTGTTTCCGCAAAAGATCTTGCTACCGGAAAAGCTCAGCAGATTACCCTTGAGTCGTCAAGCAACATGTCTGAGGCTGAGATTGAGCGTGCAATGCGCGATGCTGAAATGTACGGACGCGAGGACGAAGTGGCCCGCGAGAACATGGATGTAAGAAATGACGCCGTTACTTATATGAATCAGGTGCAGCTGGCTTTTAATGAACAGAAAAAATCTCTGGACAGAGGACAACGCTCCGCTATCAAGGGTAGATTAAACGACATGCGAAAGGCCATTGGCAAGGCGCCTACAGGCAATGTTACACCCGAGCAGGCGCAGGCAATAAAAGACGCGAGATCTGCTCTTGAAGCTTCGGCTGCAGCACTTAAGTTGACATAAAACAGAGAGACCAATAGTATTCACAATTCACTTCGCTGCCTGGTCATATAAAAACGAGACTTGAAAAATAGAGTAAAATTACTCTATCGTAAATTTCCTCTTTAAGATATCATGCCATTGTTGGTGAATATCAGCTATGGACTGATGATTTTAAGGAGGAAATTTACTATGAAGAAAAAGATTGCATTGATGTTGCTTAGTGCAACGATGGTATTCGGCCTTGCAGCGTGCGGAGGAAGTTCTAATAACGCGGCATCGGGTTCTGCCGGTGGTTCCGAAACCTCAACCGCTGAGTCCGCCGGTAATGAAACTCAGGAAGCAGCTCCTGCAGGGGAAGTTAAAGATACCGGAAAGATCAGTGTTGAGATTCCCGATGGCTGGACAGCTGTTGATTACCCCGACGTATTTGAGGAATATGAAAACAATATAGATCCCTATCAGCTCTATGTAATAAAGGGCGGTGACGATGTACTTTCCTATCCGTATATATGGATTACCTATATACCCAATACAACCTATTGGGAAATTGATGCCTCGGATCTTTATGAGGATTATAAGGAAATCGATTCAATGGAGTTTGGCGGAGAGACCTGGTCAGGATATTCCTACACCAGCCTTGGCTATCCGGGAGTTTATCTCCACAAGGATGCCGGCGACGGATATGTGACAGCTACTGTTATGCTTGAGAACGGCGATAATAAGATTACGATTGAGGACGAGGACGTAAAGGCTATCATTTCCAGCTTTAAGGTTACGGATACGAGTTCCGAATCGGAATAAAAAGCGAGTCTTGACAGACCCCTCCGGGGAATATTGCTATTAATCCCAAAGAGAAGCCCTGCTAAGATGCAGGGCTTCTTGTATGTCAAATATGTTTTTTGTATAATAGAATATAAATCCGGAGTTAAAAAGGGGGGCGGACAAATCATGGATATTTCCGATAAGAACATAAATACAAATGAAAAACAGCCACAACTTGGCAAATATTTGTCTCCCCTTAATGTCTGGGCACTTTCATTTGGATGTGCAGTAGGATGGGGGGCATTTGTTATGCCCGGAACCACCTTTCTGCCGGCGGCAGGACCCGTAGGAACCATGCTGGGTATTATAATCGGAGCTGTGGTTATGTTCATTATAGGAGTGAATTACCATTATCTGATGAACAAGTACCCGGATTCCGGTGGAACGCTTACATTTTGCATTCGTACATTCGGTTATGATCACGGATTTCTAAGCGCGTGGTTTTTGATATTGGTATATATTGCCATTATCTGGGCAAATACGACAGCTGTGGCACTTATCTGCAGAAAACTTTTTGGAAACCTGTTCAGTTTTGGTTTTCACTATACGGTCATGGGATATGATGTATATCTTGGCGAGGTTCTGCTTTCTGCTGCGTTCATCTTGATTTTTGGGTTTATATGCATTGTAGGAAAGAAGCTGACTATAACATTGCAGACGATCTTTGCGATGCTGCTTTTGACCGGTATTATTATCTGCGCCGTTTTTGCAGCAAAGACAAATGTTGGCGGATGGAGCAGTATGCAGCCATTATTTTCCAATAATGATGAACTTCCTTTAAAGCAGATATTTACTATTGTTGCATTGTCGCCGTGGGCATTTGTCGGGTTTGAATCTGTTTCAAATTCGGTGTCCGGATTCAAATTTTCCGTAAAAAAATCCATATATATAATGACTATAGCAATTATTTGCAGCGCCCTGGCATATATATTACTCAATCAACTTGCCATAAGTGCTCTGCCGCAGGGATATGTCAGTTGGACAGATTATATTTCCGATATAGATAATCTTGGGGGAATAGAGGGTCTTCCCACTTTTTTTGCTGCACTTACCACCATGGGAAACAATGGAGTGATTGTTTTGGGAATAGCTGCCATGGCAGGTATTATTACAGGACTGGTGGGTAATTTTATTGCGGCGTCCAGACTTATGTATTCCATGTCGCGGCAGGATATGCTGCCTAAATGGTTCGGAAAGCTGACAAAAGAAGGAACACCCAAAAATGCATTTATTTTTTTGATGATTATTTCGCTTGCCATACTCTTTTTGGGAAGAACCGCAATAGGCTGGATCATAGATGTAAATACTGTAGGTGCCACCATTGCATATGGATATACGTCACTTGCGGCATTCAAAAATGCCAGAGAAGAAAAAAATATCAGGATTCAGATTACCGGTATTATCGGAAGCATCATGTCTGTTGTATTTTTCTTTTATTTTATCCTCTGGTCATCGGGAGCCATGTCTACCGAGGCATATCTGATACTGGCATTTTGGAGTATTTTGGGCTTTGTTTATTTCAGATATATTTTTAAGAAAGATACCGCAAGAAGATTCGGAAAGTCCACAGTAGTCTGGATTGGTCTGCTTTTTTTGATTTTCTTTACATCGCTTATGTGGGTAAATCAGGCCACGGAAGATATGACTCAGAATGTTATTCAAAACGTTAGCGAGTATTATGAGGAGCAGGATTTGGATAAAGATGACCGGGCTAT
Organism: uncultured Eubacterium sp.; assembly: GCA_905236215.1. Taxonomy (GTDB): domain Bacteria; phylum Bacillota; class Clostridia; order Lachnospirales; family Lachnospiraceae; genus RUG14243. The sequence continues at coordinate 3,159 of CAJOOT010000242.1, read as the reverse complement.
TGCAGACAGTGAGATCTATGTGGAGCAGCAACTGGAAAGAACGGAAAAGCTGCTGGTAAGAAACAGCATTATACAGATGGGGCTTATTTTGGTCAGTCTCGGTATTATGTTTAGTATTTACACAACCATTACCGAACGCGAGAAGCAGATGGAAAAAGAAAAGTTCGAGGCCGAAGAAAGCAGCAAGGCAAAGAGTACGTTTCTTTCCAATATGTCCCACGATATCCGGACTCCGATGAATGCTATCATTGGCTACATAAATCTGGCCGAACGCGAAGGTAATGATCTTGAAACCGTAAATGAATATCTTGCCAAGATAAAGACATCATCACATCATCTGCTTGCTTTGATAAATGATGTGCTTGAAATGAGTCGCATTGAGAGCGGGAAAATGGATCTGGAGCCTATCGCTATTGATCTTAAGAAAACCATGAGAGAGGCTCATGATATGTTTTCCACTCAAATGAAGGAAAAAAATATCGATTTCATGATGAATCTGAGCGAGCTGAAAAATGGAATGGTATATTGCGACAAAAACCGACTCAACAGGGTACTTCTCAACCTGCTCAGCAATGCATACAAGTTTACGCCTGAGGGTGGAAATATTTCAGTATCTGTATGGGAAATAGAAGATGAAGACCCCGAATTTGGCAGATATGAGTTGAGGGTATCCGATAGCGGTATAGGCATGACAAAAGAATTTGCCGAAAAGATATTTGAAGCGTTTGAAAGAGAGAAAACATCAACTGTAAGCGGTATTCAGGGCACAGGACTGGGTATGGCAATTACCAAGAGTATTATAGACATGATGGGTGGAACAATAGAGGTAATTACCGCGCCCGACAGAGGAACAGAGTTTATCATCAAGCTGCGTTTGCAGCTTCAAAAGGGAGTCGAGATAACTGATGATACATCTGAGACTGAAGCTGTAGGAGAAATACCGGACTATGATGAAATGCGGCTATTATTGGTTGAGGATATGGAGATAAACAGGGAGATAGCCACGGAATTGCTGGGCGATATGGGCTTTATGGTTGAAACCGCCGAAAACGGAAAAGAAGCCGTGGAAAAGGTCGCCTCATCAGAAGCGGGATATTATAATGCTGTGCTGATGGATATTCAAATGCCTGTAATGAATGGATTTGAAGCAACTAAAGCTATCAGAAATCTTGATGATCCGATCTTATCCGATATTCCGATTTTGGCGATGACGGCAAATGCCTTTGCTGAGGATGTGAAAAAAACTGAGGAAGTCGGAATGAACGGACATATTGCAAAGCCCATTGAAATAGAGGATATGATAGAAAAGCTAAACATGGTTTTGAAAAAAAAGAAAAAATAAGTTTCCTATTGGGCAAAGTCTTTTGGAGACTTATCTTTACGAATTGACAGCGAATTGACATTTTTTGTGTGCCTTGCGCATTTTTGGGGTCTTTGATATAATACCGTTTAAGTATGCGCAGATGAATGCTGCGCTGCTAATGCTTTTTAAAGGAGTATAATCATATGAGGATTACGATTACAGGAAAAAACCTTGAGATTACGGAAGGTCTTCGTGCGGCAGTAGAAGACAGATTGTCAAAGCTGGAGAAATATTTTACCGCCGACACCGACGTTATGGTTACCCTGAGTGTAGAAAAAGAAAGAAAGAAGATCGAGGTTACCATTCCCCTTAAAGGAAAGATCCTCCGTTCCGAGCAGGTCAGCAATGATATGTATGTGTCAATAGACCTTGTAGAGGAAGTTATAGAGCGTCAGCTCAAAAAATACAAGAACAAGATCGTAGATCGCCATCAGGCAGGTGGTAATTTTAAACAGGAATATGTTGAAAAGGACTACGACGAAGAAGAAGTCAACATCATCCGTACAAAGCGCTTCGAAGTTAAGCCCATGTATCCGGAGGATGCGTGCGTACAGATGGAGCTTCTCGGCCACAACTTCTTCATGTTCATGAATGCTGAGGACGAGCAGATTTGTGTGGTATACAAGCGCCGCGGAGGCACTTACGGTATGATTGAGCCGGATTTATGATTCGGCATTAGATAGGAGTCAGAAAACCGGTGAAAGAAACATTGGAGATCAGATGGCACGGCAGAGGGGGACAGGGCGCCAAAACGGCGGCCCTGCTTCTTGCTGATGTGGCCTTTGAAACAGGCAAATATGTTCAGGGATTTCCGGAGTACGGTCCGGAGAGGATGGGGGCGCCCATTACCGCTTATAACAGAATCAGCTCCGAAAAGATATACCTGCATTCAAACATCTACGAGCCGGATTATGTGGTGGTAGTGGATGAGACATTACTTGAGTCTGTAGACGTGACTGCGGGACTTTCCCCTGAGGGCGGCATCCTAATCAATACCGTAAAGGGTGTAGATGAGATCCGTCCGCTTCTAAACGGTTATACGGGTGCTGTATATCTGGTGGATGCAAACGGTATTTCTCTTAAGACACTCGGCAAAACATTTCCCAACACACCTATGCTTTCGGCCATCGTAAAAGTCTGTAATGTCATGGATGAAGAACACTTCTTTAAACTTATGCTGGGGCTTTATCAGCACAAATTTGCACGCAAGCCTGAAGTTATAGACGGTAATATGGAAGCATTGCGATTGGCATATCAGGAGGTTGTAAATGGCTGATTTCATAAGAGCCGGGCAGATCAATGAAACAAGCCCCTGGCAGAATCTTACGGAAGGCTTGAGTATATACGAGCCGTCTACATCGAAAAGTGTCCTGACGGGAGAGTGGCGCACTGTTACTCCCGAATTTGACGAGGAAAAATGTAAGCAGTGTCTGATTTGTGTGCCTGTATGTCCGGACTCGGCCATTCCCGTTGCCAATAAAAAGAGACTGGATTTTGACTATGACCACTGTAAGGGATGTGGTATCTGCGTCAGGGTATGTCCCTTCGACGCCATACATATGGAGGGACTGGACTAATGTCAAAGAAAGATAGACTTTCCGGCAATGAAGCCGTAGCTATAGCCATGCGTCAGGTCAATCCTGATGTTATGCCTGCGTTCCCCATCACTCCGTCTACAGAGATTCCGCAGTATTTCTGCGGCTTTGTGGCAAACGGTCAGGTGGACACGGAGTTTATTCCGGTAGAGAGCGAACATTCCGCTATGAGTGCATGTATTGGTGCATCCGCTGCCGGTG
>CAJOOT010000241.1 GCA_905236215.1 uncultured Eubacterium sp. | reverse complement strand
ATATCGGTATCCGCCAGGTTCCTGCCACCGTTTACGGTGTCTTCGAAGTGTTCCTCTACACAATCTCCCTCACCCATGGTGTCAAGGGCAGCATTGATTCCACCCTCAGCCAGATTTGACTGAGCGCGTTCAGAAGGCTGTGCGGATATGAGCCTGACGTAAATGCCCTTTTTTGCCAACCCTATGGCGGCAGACATACCCGAGAGCCCGGCTCCCACTATATTGACATAAACTTTTCTATCAACCATTCAGTTCTCCCGAATTCATACGGTAAGCTCTGTCAGAATACGACTTACCGTCTTCTTCATGTGTGACCACAAATACCGCTGTACCCTCATCAGCCGTTTTTCTTAAGGCTTCAAAAACAATACGTGTATTTTCATCGTCAAGGTCTCCCGTAGGCTCATCCGCAAAAATCACATCCGGATCTCTCATAAGAGCTCTGGCAATGGACATACGACGAAGCTCTCCGCCTGAAAGTTCATCGGGCATAACATCCTTAAGATCCGCAATATCAAATTTTTCCAAAAGCAAAAGCGCCTTTTCCTCGTCTCTTTCTCCATAGAGACTAAGAGGCACCATAACATTCTCAAGCACGCTGAGGGACATTATCGCACTTTTTCCCTGTGGGATGAAACCTATGTGTTTATTTCGGAATTTGGAGAGTTCCTCATCTTTCATTGAATAAATGTTTTTGTCGTCATAAAGGACTTCTCCTGAGGTAGGCTCTAAAATTCCTGACAGCATATTTAGCAATGTGCTCTTTCCGCTTCCGGATTTTCCGCTCACTACGATAAATTCCTTCTCAGAAATCTCTATATTACAGGGCTTTACGGCTTCAAAAACATTTGTATCTCTTAACTCTCTAATAAACTCTTTTCTGATATCTACAGCCTTAAGTTTCATTATTCTCCGCTCCTTAATATGCTGCCGGTGTCTATACGTGCTATTCTACTTGCTGAAAGCGCTGCCGTCAAAGCTCCGGAAACCAGTGTAAGGGCAATAGCCAGTAGGGAAACCGCAACAATGGTAACAACAGACGGAAGCAGGAAGGGAAGCCCAAGCTCAGCCTCTATAAGTCCGGAAAAGGGAATCATTATCACAATGCCTATTCCTACTCCAACTACTCCTCCGATAAGACTCAGCATCATACCTTCGGACAAAACCATGCTAAAAAGTTTCTTGCGCGATGCACCCATGGCTCTTAAAACCGCGAACTCCTTTTTTCTTTCTCCAGTCACCATGAGAAATGCCGCTATGAGTATTCCCAATGCCAATATCCAAACAGCAACGATAAGCACTCCGGTGATTTTCGATACACCGACCATGCTGTCCGATATGCCCGTTATCATATTAGTAGTGCGCACTGCCTCGATATCGTTGTTGTGAACATTAATCTCGTTTAATATATCTTCAACATCGTATCCGTCTGCCACATTTATGAGTATACAGGAAACAATATTTCCGGAATTGATATTATTGTATTCATTAAGCTGCTTGTTTAGTGAAGCTTCGATAAGCGTCTGCACCGTCTCTCTGGTTGCAAAGACCTGCGTATCATAGCTGGTTCCCGTCTTTTCAAGCTTGGCTGCCACATGGACGTCGGTATCAAAGAACTGTATCGTATCACCCACAAAAGCATTCAGGTCGTTGCCTACCACCACGTCCAGATACCCTATTTCCTCTCCCGAAGATTTTTTTATCCAGGGCGTAATGGCAAAATCCGTCTCGGGATCGTAGCCTATTATCTCCACCGGCAACGAACAGCATCCTGCCTTGACAGAAGCCAGATAATACTGCGCGGAAATCTGACCCACTCCTTCAATCTGTGAAAGTTCTTCCAGGTATTTGCTGTCCATATAAAAATATCCGGTATTTCCCTGAAGCAGGATATCATCAAGACTGGACTTTGTTATAGCTTCATAGGGTACTACCATGATATCTGCCCCAAGCCTGTTTTCAAGATTGGCAAAACCGTTTCTTAATGCCTGCACCGTAACAGTTCCGGCAAATATGGCAAGAGAAAGCACAGCTGTCAGAAATATAAGTGCTGTGCTCCTCCATTTCCTTCCTGTAATGTTTTTTATAATAATTCCAAACATAACTTTCTCCGATCATACGATCATCCATCGAATGTAATATATAACAAAAGCTGCTCCGGCAAGAAAGAGCAATGTCGCCAATACCATGATGATATCTGTCCTTAGATTTCCTTCATCCCGGATACCCAATGCTACTCTTAAGGGTCTGATATTGGTAAGAAGATGCACCACAAGCGATAACACAAGGAGAATCTGTGACGCCAATGCCAATATACCGAAATGCGGAAGCGTGGGACTTGATCCGGACATATCCACCCGAAAAAGAAGTACATGAAACAGCATGAACAATACAAGTGCGAATCCGCTGTCTCTTCTAATCCAAAAAAGCCGGTTTTGTCTTTTATATGTGACCCCGGACTTTTTTTGTGCTTTTGCAGTATCCATGGAAAGCTTAAATCCAATCACAATGTGAACCGCGACAAGTACCGCCATAGCACATGTGATGACTCTCATAACAGGATTTCCGCCTTCAGTCATCCCTGCAAGGATAAGTCCTCCCCAGACCATATGAATCACAAACAAAAGCAATATTATTGGTGTAATTATTGAATTAATCTTTCTCAAGTAGCATCCTCCGTTATAAAAAGGGCACTCTCTCCATTATCCTGTGTAACAATGGGCTTATATGCCTCATAAAAAGCCTCCGACATAAGCATTACATCGTAGATACCATACTTAACCTTTGAAAGCATCATGGTAACATTTTCCGGCCTTATTGTCATCTGATTTTCCGGCAATCTGCTTTTAAAAGCATCAGCTGTCTGAAGACCGGTGATATCGGAATCCGCCACAACACAGGAGATATCCTCGAAGATATAATCTATCTCCTCTCCTTTAAAGAACTTCTCCCATGTAGCCAGCTTTTCCTCGTCTTTATGCTTTTGTGTGTTGATAATCACCACATATGCTCCATCAGGTATGTCAGTTACCACCGACGCCGAAGATACAGCGTCTGCTTCTCCAAGCATACGCTGTATATATCCCGTTGAATACAGGGGTATACCCACAATGAGCAAAATTGCTGCGATTGTAATGCAAATATGCCTTATTATTTTCACTCGGCAGCTTCTCCCAACGCTGTATTAACAGCTTCTACAAATTCGTTATAATTTATGGTAGCTCCGCTTATAGCATCTATGCCGTCGAGACTTCCATTTTGAACAAGCATTGAAGCATACTCATCACGGGCTGCATTTGCCTTCTGAGCCTTGTTATAATAATCTTTGTTTGCGATCTGACCGCCTTCTTTTCCGTAATCTTCATCCTTTTCGGTACCGTCTTCCTCATAAGTCATGAATTCGCAGGCAGTAATCTTTCCATCCTCTATAGTGATGGTTACTTCTCCGTAGCCGTTGCCATCATCACTATCGTCCTCGCTTTCATAGACAGAGCTTTTGGCGGTATAGGTACCGTCCTTGTATGACGCGGATGCACTTCCCGAGCCGCAAGCCGAAAGCAACCCCACACCGGATATGCACAGTACTGTCATTATAATCTTCTTCTTCATTGCTAACCTCCTGCTACTGTAAGGTAATCTTTTTTATCTTTCCGGTGAAATTCTCATTCACTATTTCGTGATCCACCTTGCCGTTTCTTAATACTATCGTACGCTGTGCCACTTCCGCAACCTCAGGATTGTGCGTAACCACAATAAGTGTAGTTCCTTCTTCATGAAGCTTTCTAAAAAGCTCAACTACGACTTCTTCATTGGCCTCGTCCAGATTTCCGGTAGGCTCGTCGGCCAGGATGATCTCCGGGTAGTTGATAAGTGCTCTGGCCACACAAACACGCTGCTGCTCACCCCCCGAGAGCTGATTGGGATAGTGGTGCTTTCTGTTACCAAGACCCACGCGTTCAAGAGCTTCTTCGGCTTCTTTTTCATCAGGTACACTATGATAATACTGTGCCAGCATAACATTTTCAACTGCTGTCAGGTAACTTACCAGATGAAACTGCTGAAATATAAGACCTATCTTGTCTCTGCGGATATCAGTAAGGGTATGTGTATTCTTCTTCGCGATGTCCTCGCCATCTAAAAGGATCTCGCCTTCCGTGGCCTTGTCCAGGGCTCCGATAATGTTCATCATGGTACTCTTTCCCGATCCGGACGGTCCAATGATGGAAACCCACTCTCCTTTTTCTACTTTTAAACTCACATGATCCAATGCATGGAGCTCACCATATATCTTTGATACGTTTTTCAATTCCAAAAGGCTCATTATTATTCTCCTTTCAATACCAGAGCAGGATCTACGTCCGTTGCGCTTCTGATGGGGATCATGCAGGCAAGTCCCGTAACGATAACCGATGCGATGATAGTAACAGGTATGAGCCATGGCATCATCGTGATCGAACTGTTAAACACACTTCTTGAAACTATCTGCGCAAAACAGAAACCTAGGATTGATCCCAATAGTCCTCCGGCGGCTCCCAAAAATACCCCTTCTCCCATAAATTCCATGATGATGCTCTTGTTGCTGGCTCCTAAGGCTTTCCTTAAGCCTATCTCTTTTCTGCGCTCCGCCACAACGGCTGTCATGGTAGTAGCCAGGCATATCATGGTAAGCGAAAGAACCACTATAGTCACGAGAAACACCAGTGCCTGAAGCTTTGACAGTACCGTGGTCTCAGACTCGGTAACTCTCTTGACAAGCCTTGGGGATACGGAAGTTACTGAAGTTTCTATATTTTCCTTTATGGTGTTGAGCTCATCAGTGGAAGCAGAGATAGAAAGCTCGCACACGTCATATGCCATCTCTTCTCCCGTGAGTGTCTCCATGTCATTAAAGTTCATGTAAATATAGTCTTCCTCGTTACCGCCGGTATCCAATATACCCGTAACCGTGAAGTTTACATAATTATCCATCTCCACAACTTCGGATTCCGCATCGGAGGATTCATCGGCAGTTTCTGTCTCGGGCGCATAGCTGGCTTCCATGCTGTCTCCCACTTTAAGATTGTATGTGGAGGCTACATTCTTACCTATCATAATCTCCCCATCGGCGTCGGGCCATTCACCGTCTACCACCCAGAAAGGTGAGGTGTTCTGCGCGCCCTCCATATCTGTAGCCGCTGCCATGACCGGTATATCATTGACCCTGACCGTCTCATACCGGTAAGGTGCTACGCCCACCAGCGCATCTTCGTCTATTAATGCGGTTGCAGCGTCAATATCTTCCTGTGTCATAGTCTCATCCGTAGCAGTAAAGATCATATTGGCACCGTAATTTCTAAACTGTGCACTCATCTGCCTTGGCACGTCTATGTATATCGTAACAAGTCCGGAAAGAATCGTAGCTCCTATGGCTATGGCAAGGAGAGCTATGATCATTCTGGAACGGCGTCTTAAGAGCGACGCCGTGACCATCCTCAAATACATTGATTTTTTGCTCATCATCCGTCTCCTTATTTTCCATGAAGCACTTCTGTCGGACGCAGCTTCTTAAGCATACGCATGGCAGGAATGCATCCTATCAGAGTAACTAAAACTACAAGAACTGCTACTATCGGTATTACCATGGGTCTTATTTCTATAGCTGATGCAAATACCGACCGGCCAATAATCTGTGCAAAGCCCAGTCCCGCGAAGTATCCAACCACGCCGCCTATGACCGCGGTAAACAGTATCTCCGTGAGTATCAATCCCATAATTGAAGGCGTATGTGCTCCTATCGCTTTCATAAGTCCCAGCTCCTGTGAACGTTCCATAACGGACGCAGTGACGAGATTACAGATACCCAGAGCCGCTCCCACCATGGAAAGTATGGTGATGAGGATCATAAGCAGCTGCGTCTTTTCTAAAATCTGACCTTCCGAATCAGCCACCTGACGCACTGCAGATGCCACAGAATCCTCTATTACCTCTTCTATCTGATAACAGATAGAGCTGACATAGGCCGTACAATACCATGTCTCGTACTGTGAAACGGAAAGTGATGAGGGATCCTGGGCAGCCTTCCTGGAAAGTTCGTTGTCCGGTGTAGTGAGGGCGGAAACCTCTATGCTGTCAATCTTTCCGTCCAGTCCACCCAAGGCCTGAGCCGTATCTACAGGTGTGTAGATAAGATCATCTTCTTCACCTCCGGCCTCAAAGATACCTGTCACGGTAAGAGTTAAATCCGCGGCATCTCCCGTCAGATGAATAGTATCTCCAACTTCTATACCTTCCTTTTCCGCAAGCTCACTTCCAACCATGGCTATATTTTGATCATCAGAGCCCTGCTCGTCTATCCAATCACCGTCGGTAATGTCCCACCAGCTTCTAAGAGATGCCACCCCTGCATCCAGCTCTTCTCCGGTGGGAAGTGACATATGATGATTAAACCAGGTACCTGTCACCTCTACCTCTTCACCGTCATCAAACTGAGCCGTAGAAGTAATAAAGGGAGCATAGTCAACAATGTTGAACGCCCAGAAAATGGTCTTGATCTTTCCAAGATCATCTTCATTAAGATAAGACCCGGACACATTTTCGCCGTCAACATCGTATATCTCCGATATGACCGAAGTGTCCTTCGGAACTACGGTAATGTTGGCACCGTATGCTTTAAGTTCCTGATTGATCTTGTCTCCGACATCAAGCATGACAGAAAGCATGGCTGTAGCAAGAGATGCTCCCAATGCAATAGTAAATGCGATCATCAGCATTTTCTTTTTTTGCCGGAGAAATGCTTTAAAAATCATTCTGATAAACATACTATTTGAACTCACTTTCGTATTCAACAAGGCCTGAAATAGGCACGATTATCTGACCATTTTCTATCTCGTAGGGAATTACTATGGGGTTGCAACCGCCCTTAAACCCTATCGTGGATATGTTCATTACCACGTCACAGAGGTTGCATACCACCTGTCCGTCCCTTTCGTAATATCCCGTCTCACCACACACATCGCAGGCATCAAGTCCGATACCGTATGACGAAGAGTTTGGCTTTTTTATAACAATAAAACGAATCTGAACATCGTTTTCCGTAGTATACGCAAACCTGTGAAGATGACCATCATCCACCAGAGAAAAATCCACATATACATTCTCATCGTCCACAGCGGTTGCTTCCTCTATTGGCGAAAGAACCACCTCTGTCTGACTGATCTTATCAATGTACGTAAGTGTCAATATTCCCAAAATACCGGTAATAAGTACAGTAACAGCCCATCTTCTTGTAAGACGCCACTTGGCTCTTATGATCCTGTGCTCAGCAGGGTTTTTAAAAGGTTCCTTCTGCTTTACGGATCTTACGAACATCACAATTGCAGCCACAATCAGTACTATAATGGCAATGAATATAAATATATCTGAGTTGTTCTTAACAAATACGGTATACTGAAACATTATGTGATTGGATATCACTATCTTTTTCTGAAAAAGCACAGAAAAAAGTCCCGACATCCGAAGCGCTGCATTGATGATAAACATGATAAACATCATGACAGCCGCTTCCTTCGGAAATACACGCTTCGTAATCCCGTTTGCCGCAAAAAATGTAACAACAACCAGAATAAGAGCAAAGATCATGCCAATAAGCTCCAATAAAAAATCCGTTGAAAGCACAGTGCTTTCAAGAAGCAGCATGTGATAAGGATAGGCCCAGACATCCGGCATACCGTATGCCACGATAAGTGCCAGCATAAAGCCTATAAATATATACTTAAGAGTCTTAAACAGTTTGCTCTCTTTTTTTCTTGTCGATATTATGTAAACTATTATAAATAGTATAAATGCCACCAGTCCCACAGCATAAATGATACCGTTTAGTATTGCTGTATCCACATAGTTTGTGGCATTCATAAAATACGAAATAACAGCAGAAGCGACAAATCCGGCAATTACCAGCCATGTAACTGTTCTTCTCTGTCTTTTTTCCGCTGTAATATGTACATAACCCGTAACCACACCCAGTATGATGGCCATAAGTATAGATGTACGGGTAGTTAAAACCAGATATTCTAACATATCAAAACCTCTTGGAGTAAAAGTTTTCAAAAACACAAATGAGTCACGCCGGCAATACCGGCGCGACACATTAATAGCAACCAACCATATTACTATAAAATATCAATCCTATGAAAATTACTCAAGTCCTGCAAACTCCCAGCCTTCATATGTGTATGAAAGGTTGCCGTTTGCGAAGT
>CAJOOT010000240.1 GCA_905236215.1 uncultured Eubacterium sp. | reverse complement strand
CGAATCAGCACCAATTCTCTTAAGTCCTCTGCCGCAATAGTAATATCCGCAACCTCCCTGGCAACACCGGCTCCGCTTCCCATGGCGATTCCAACATCTGCCAGAGACAATGCCGGAGTGTCATTTATGCCATCGCCGATCATAATTATGCGGTGTCCCTGCTCCTGCAGTGTGCGGATGAAGTCAGCCTTGTCTTCAGGCAGCACCTCGGCCCGGTAGTCATCAATGCCCAGTTCTTCTGCTATTGCCTGCGCTGTATTCTGATTATCTCCGGTGAGCATGACAATATGACGGATTCCGGTTTCATATAAAAGCGCCGTCATCTCTTTTGCCTCCGGACGCAGAGGGTCACTTATACCTATAGCAGCAGACAAAACGCCTCCAATGGCCAAATAGAGCCAGGAACAGTTTGGCGAAAGATTTTTAAAGGCTTGTTGATCCTCCGGAAGCACCTCTGCACCTTCATCTTCAAAGACGAAATGGCGGCTGCCAATAACAGCTCTTTCCTCTCCAATACTGGTGGCAATTCCGTGGGCTACCACGTATTTTACCTCACTATGCATTTCCTGGTGATCAAGTCCCTGTTCTTTTGCCGCTCTGACCACTGCGTTGGCAACGGAATGTGGAAAATGCTCTTCAAGGCACGCAGCAACTCTGAGCATTTCTTTTTCATCCAGACCGTGGAATGCCACCACATCGCATACCGTGGGGCAGGCATTAGTCAATGTTCCTGTCTTGTCAAAGACAACTGTGTCCGCCTCACTGAGGATCTCCATATATTTCCCGCCTTTGACAACAATCTTATGTTGACCGGATTCCCTCATTGCAGACAATACACTTAAGGGCATTGACAGTTTTAATGCACACGAAAAATCTACCATCAATACCGAAACCGCCCTGGTTATATTTCCTGTCAAAAGCCATGTAAGAAGGCTTCCTCCAAGGCACCAGGGGACCAATTTGTCTGCCAGATTGTATGCTTTCTTTTCGGTAGTTGATTTCAATCGCTCCGACTCTTCAATCATATGGACTATCCGGTCAAAACGGTTTTCGCCTGCAACGTGTGTCACGCGAACCACACAACTTCCTTCTTCTACAACAGAGCCTGCATAGACTGCAGCTCCGGGATGCTTGGCCACAGGAACAGACTCACCCGTAAGAGAAGCCTGATTGATCATAACTTCTCCCTGATCCAGTATTCCATCCAACGGTATAATATGACCGGTATGAACAACAATCCGATCTCCTGCACAAATCTGTGATAACGGCACCTCTACCTGCTGCCCGTCTTCCCCTAAAAGCCAGACACGGTCAACATTAAGAGACATGTTCTTCGCCAGATCATCAATGGATTTCTTGTGAGTCCAGGCATCCAGTGTATCACCCAGTCCCAGCAGGAAACACACGGATCCGGCGGTAGAATAATCCCCCGTCAAAAGGGAAGCACCAATAGCAATGCCATCCAAAACTTCAACATCCAGTTTTCCTCCGGCAAGTGTTTTGGCTGCAAGCCAAATACGTGGAATCGCAGTAACAGTATTGATTACCTGCAGCAGTGGAATGGGTAAAAACAGTCTTTTTGCAAAATGCCCAAGCACCTGAAAAACCATTTTTTCCTTATATTCCCTGTTGATACGACGACTGTTAGCGCCAAGTATATGACACTTCTCTTTGGCTTCTTCATAAGAAAAAAGCGAGAGTCCGGTATAAAGCTCTCTCCTGTTTCCATGATAGCAGACGATCAAACTGCAAAGCCGTTCATGCACCGTCACCTGATCAACATTTGGAAGCGCAAGAACCCAAGCCTCCAGAAGATCTGCCTGCTCCATACTCATTCTGTATTGTATTGCTTTTAGTCGTACCCGCCCCGGACTTTCGTGAAGTATCTGAAACTTCATGCGTTTTTGCCGTCTTCGATAAATTCAGCTTCTTCTTTTGCTGCTCTGGCTTCATTTATTGCCTTTGCGTCGGCCAACATATCAGAGCAACTCTCCTGTACAGTTTCCACATCGCGCATTATCTGATCTTTACAACGCAATGCTGCTGCTGTGACATTGGTATAAACTTTGCGTGCATCTTTGCTGGCAAGCAATTTAAAGCCAGCTGATCCAAATAATACTCCTCCTGCAAAAAGTGCAATCTTTCCCGGTAAATTCATGTTAGTTCCTCCTTTTTATATTGCGTATAATCTCAAACACAGATGAAGAATTCTGTTTATTCTATACGTTCGGTTGATTGGTTGCCGAAAAATGTCTGTCAACCCGATTATCTTTTATTTTAGTACTCAAAATGAATAAAATCAATAGAACGGACAGACCGGATTGGAATTCTGTATCCCACCTTACTCTCCCTGTTCAACACTCTTTATTTCGTCTTTGGAAGCTTCCTTCAGAGCGTAAGTATCAAAGGCAGGTTCATGTGGTAGTGCAATTTCGATATTTGTTATCTTGTCAAAATTTGCAATACCTTTTTTCAGAATCAAATCAAAGACGTGACCGCCGGATTTTCTGTCCTCCGAGATAAAGTGCAAATGCCATCCCGCGGCATTTATACCATCCATATAATCAGGATAATATACACAAACCATTGTTCCGCTTATATTTTCAAAATAAAAATCCCGCTGTGTCTCTTTCAATGCATCCTTCAAAGTAACATGATGAGCTCGGTAGCCGGCTTCACTTCGGGCACATACTCTTTCAAAGCCACCATCTATTCGAACCATATGCATGCTGTTAAGTCCGAAATCCTCTTCAATACGAAGGTCAAGCCATTCCTTTAATTTTTGAATATCACTCATACTCTCAAGCTCAAAGGTTCTGTCCGCATCAAACATTGTTACAGATGAAAAGGGCACGCCGGTTTCACTGTCTGCCTCGACAACTTTACCTTTCTCATCTGCTCTGTAACAATGACCATCTACAACGATCATTTCTCCCTTTACATCCTCAAATGTTCCAAGGCCTATGTTACCATGGCTCATAAGTTCACTCACATTAATGACCGTCTTTGAATATCCCAGTGCCAGTGCCTGCAAAGTTGACACCTGAAACATCTTTTTTTGTTCATTTTTTTTCATGATCTTCACCCTCCAATCCCGGTTGCCGTAATAGAGTAAATCTGCCCCGACATTTTCTGTATATCTTCTCATACAGTTTTATAATGCTCCCAACAGCAATTGCCGCTATGATACTTCCTTCCCGTACACCCTTAAGTCCTCCCAGAAACAGTATACAAAGCACGGCAGATATCCCAATATACAGGATATCAAAAAAAATCTTCACATTTTCGTATCGTTTTCCGGACACCTGACTGATTGCCCGATTCATAGCCTCACCCGGAAGCATGGCTACATTTCCCTTTACCTGTATCCAAATACCGAACCCCAAAATAAAACAACTAAGAACCATATACATAAATTGAAGCGGATAGATATCCGCATTCAGATTCCGTATAAGAAAACACGAAAAATTGGTTAAATATCCATATAAAAAGGCGAGTACCGTCTGTATTGCGATTTCTATATAGTTGCATTTTCCTTTTAGTATGATCACCTGAACAGCAATCTGAATGATGCTGAAAATATTAAGCCATCCGCCAAAAGAAAACGTACCATTCAAAAACGATACAGTATATGGCACAGATGAAACCGGTGACGTACCAAGGCCTGCCTTTGTTGAAAATGCAACTCCTACGGAGGCAACAAACAAACCAATTAAAAACAAAAAATATCCTCTTATCAAATCACGTTTCACTTTATTTCTCTCACTGCTTATTTTTCACCCGGATTCACATTCCCAGGGTGTTTTCCGGTATCGCTGTTACAGTTCTAAAAATCCATCCAAAAAAGTCAAAATATCCTCTACTGCAATCTCCTGCTGCTCCTCCCGGGAAATTGTTGCTGTCAAATCACCGTATTGCTTATCATAATAGGCATAACCTGCGTGATTGCCTCCCTCAATGACAAACTCTTTGGCCGACTTAGGCCAATATGCTTTATATTTATTGTAACTATCCATGTCTAAAACACCGTCCAGGGAACCATAGATACTGCAAAATCCCAATCCGTCCGGAACGGTCTGTATTGGATAGGACGCAAGCAAAATCACGCCGCATACTTCATCCGCATGCGCAATGGCATACTGCGATGCAGCGACACCGCCAATAGAATGACCTGCCAAATAATAGTTCTCATAGTCATATTCCTGCAATACATCATCTGCCGCATTGATTTCAAGAACGGCCATATGAAAGGTAACATCCAGCAAAAAACAATCCACACCGCTTTCTGCCAGCTGTTGCATCAGCGGTGCATATGCGTAAGTGTCCACCCCGGCACCCGGATAAAATACGATGGCCGTCTTACTGCCTTCTCCATCGAAAAAGATATAATCTTTTGTCTCCGTTACCGTTACCTGACCTGTACTCTTTAGTGCCTCTAATGCACGCTCCTGTGCATGATAATAATTCTGCACATAGAACAAAAGTAACACAGCAAGAATTCCCGTTCCCATCAATGCACAAAGCAATATAATTTTTTTGGAGCTCCACCTGTCATTCCTCAGACGATTTATCAAAGTCAAAAACAAGAGCGCAGCTCCATAACATACAACTATAATGATGATTAGCAGTACGATGTATTTCACAATATGTCCCTTACATCACAAAAATATTCTTGTCTTTGTAATAATAATTGATTTTCAACTAATCCTCAATAGATTCAGTTGCTTTATCTTGGCAAATGAAGCCGAAAAACCATCTCGTAAAAGGTGCCGCAGCAAAGAAGTTCCAAAAGAAAGCCATCGGAAAATTTTTTAATACGGTTCCCACCCAGATAGCAGGTAATTGCCAAATAGAATCTCCATTCAAAACGATGTTAAAAAGAATTGTTGCCACCAGACTCATTGTCGGACACATAACAGCCACGGTACCGGCTTGGCGTAGCAACATACAAAAATAGGGATTATCCTTTGTAATATTGCAGTGCTTTTGAGCAAAAGATGCTCCAATTCTGTTCCCCCATAAATTAGAACACAAGAATACGATGGCTCCCATATAACTCATTTCAACTAATGCCGGCAAAAAGACATCATTGGTCATAGACGATAAGCCTCCCGCCTGCTGAGAAAACCCCATTTTAACAGCGATATTATATATTTCCATTCCAAACGCCATAGAATATGACATGAGAAGTCCGAATATGATTTTTTGAATCTTTGTTTTAGGCATGATAACCCTCCTTTTACTTGATAAATATATGATTTCTGTTTGTCTATATCCTTTCCGCTGTCGGGCGGTTTCGGAACTTTCATCCGTTAGGACTTGCGCCATGCCCGGCATGCGTAAAAAAAAGCGCAAGTCCATGATTTGGACTTACGCTTTCGCAACTCAATCTTTCAAGATACTACCAAATAATCCCCGAAAAAGTCAAGAGACCGTTTTATTACTTTAATCTCATTTATATATCACAACATTTCTCGTATCCGTTTTTTACAATCCATGAACTCCTTCGTATTAATCCAATCTCTGTTTCCCGACTTCATTTCCTTTATATTTAATTCCGCTACTATATCAGCCGGAACTCCCTTCATAATATATATGCGGTCCGACAAAAAAATAGCCTCATCCATGTCATGCGTAACAAAAAGCGTTGATAGCTTAATATCGCTCATAACTGAAATATACCACTCATGCATGGATTCTCTGGTTATTGCATCAAGCGCACTGAAAGGCTCATCAAGTAATGCCACTTTCTTCCCACACAAATATGTCCTAAGGAGAGCCACCCGCTGTCTCATACCTCCGGAAAGCTGAGCCGGATATTTGTATTCCGTACCCTCCAGTCCAAACCGGCCAAAATAAACTGCCGCTTTTTCTCTGGCCTGCCGCTTTGACATTCCTCCAATAATCAGTGGAAGTGCGGCATTATCAATAACCTTCTTGTGTGGCAAAAGCAAATCCTTTTGGAGCATATAACTAAGTTCTCCGGTCTTACCGGTAATATCTCTGTATTTTCCCTCAGAATCGGCCAATAATATATTTCCCGAATCCGGCATTACCATCCCTGACAAAATATTAAAAAATGTTGTTTTGCCGACACCGCTCACACCAAGAATACTTACCAGTTCTCCTTCTTCAAGCCTGACTGATATATTTCCAAGAACACTCTTGTCTTTATATGTCTTTTTTATATTTTTCGCTTTAAGTATATCTGACATTTTTATCACAATTATTCAGGCAGATATTCATTCGTAAAACCATATCCTGCCGGAATTTCCTCCGAAAGCTCATTATCAAAAAGCCACTTATAAAAACTGTCCCATCTGTCCTGATCTATATATCCCCATCTGTCTACTTCTGCTTTGTATTGAGATGCAAGCCACTCCTGGCTTTTCGTAACAAGCTCCTTGTCAAGCTCGGGAACCTGCTCACATAATATTTCCGCAGCCTTGTCCGGATCTTCAATTGCAAACTCATATCCTCTGGAAGTTGCCTCAAGAAAGGCTTTTGCGATTTCAGGATTCTCTGATGCCCAGTTCGAATTCGTTACTATGACAGGATTGTAATAATCAAACTCAGGTGTTATATCTTTGAAGTAAAATACATTTGTATCAAGTCCTGCCAACTCACAGGCGATACCTGCCCATGCATAATATATCCAAACGGCATCCACCTCATCCGTCTGAAGAGCCGCAGATTCATTTTCGATATATTCAGGGATTAGATTAACTTTTGAAAAATCGCCGCCATCAGACTCAACAACATTCCTGACCATTGCCTGCTCCACCGGAAGTTCCCATGTTGCATAATTCTTTCCCTCAAGATCTCCGGGAGATTCAATACCGTCTTCTTTTAGAGATATAATTGCGGAAGTATTATGCTGGATAATAGCTGCGACAGCCGTAATGGGAAGCTCATCTTCCGAAGTATATACCGGTGCCAGGCAATCCTGAAAATCTATTCCAAATTCAGCCTGGCCGGATGCCACCATCATAGTTGCGCCGTCTTCGGGAGGCTGAACAATATTCACATTAAGTCCTGCATCTTCATAATATCCCTCTTCAAGCGCAACATAAAATCCCGTATGATTGGTGTTTGGAGTCCAATCCAAAACAAGTGTGATATCAGTGAGCTCATCTGCATCTGCAGAGGCTGTTTTCTCCGCATCTCCGGTGGATTTCTGCACATCATTCCCGGTAGATACACCTTCTGTAGTACCACAGGCAGTTGCCGATGTAAAAACTCCTCCGATAAGAATCAATGTAATTGTTTTTTTCAAAATACTCTTTAGCATTATCTTTCTCCCTCTGTATAATATTTTTTATTTATCATCCCTGCACCATGGCATAGATTTACGCTGCACAAACTTAACCAATGCCATAAGAATCAAACTTAT
>CAJOOT010000239.1 GCA_905236215.1 uncultured Eubacterium sp. | reverse complement strand
GCTTTATCCACAGGCTACTTTAATATATCAGGACAAGCAGGGAAAAAGACATGCGTTTTGTGATGAGGTGGTTGTTGAGGATCTCTTCCAGGTATACAAATACAGGACGGTGTTGAACAGCAACTGCCCTGATCATCCATATCTTTTAATGGATATGTTCCTTGGTACTACCATGGAACAGTATACGGACAGGATATGCCTTGAACACATCAAAGAGATATTTTCTACAGGAAAGATAAGAGCCGGCGCCAGAAAAGCAGTATTGTCCCGTTGCCTTAAAAGCGCTGTATCTTCACATGAAGAAGAAAAGCTTTTGGGCGCGTTTATGCAGATCAATACCGATGTTCTTGAACCTGACGAAAATGGGGAACTTATAGAGATTGCTGTTATGTTTGGCGCTTATGATGATGCTTTTGAGAGAGCATCACATTACGGTCTTACCCATGTTAGAAAAGAACGGCTTATCAGGCTTTGCGCCTATTCGGCTGAGACATATCCCGAAGATTCGTTTACCGCAGCTATGTGTGCCGAAGTCTTTGAGAGCGGTTTTTACGATGACAGAATGCTTGAGTACCTTATCACGCATTATCGCGGAGAGGTGCTTTCTCTCGAAAAGTTAAGAAATGCAGCAATAGGTTTTGATTTAGACGTATCTGCGCTGGAGATTAGAATAATAGAGCAGCTGCTTTATACCGGCAGATATATCCCGTCTGCGGATGATATTTTCCTTTCCGCAGTTAGAGCCGGCCTTGATATGACGGTTAAGTCTGCGTATTTTACCGTGCGTTCACAGGAATATTTGTGGGAGGACGATGAAGAAAACGACGAGATTTTCACGCTGCTTTATGCAGACGCTTTAAAGAGCTTAAATCTGCTTAACGATATTTCATCGGCTGCCCTTTTAAAATGGCTTATCAAGAGAGGATACCCTTCAATGGAGGAACGTATCCTTACGGATACTCTTGTGGATTATTTTATCAAAAAAGGTGTTTATTTTAGTTTTTACAATGAATTGGATTCCCTTGTGAAGGGTAAATATCAGCTTCAGGAGATATGTGTGGTAGATCATATTGCCGAGTCCTCGAATGAGAAGCCGTATTTTATGTACAGATACGGTGATGAGGCTGAGTATAGAAAGATTCCTATGAAACCCATGCTTGCAGGTATCTATGCTGTGGCCGTACCGCTGTTTCCGGGAGAGTCGCTGCAGTACTATATCAGTGTCAATACAGATAGTGAAAGTGACTTCTACGGAAGCGGCATAAAGAGCAAGGAAGCTGTTTATTACTCAGGCAGAAATTCAAGATATGATCTTCTTCAGGATCTTATCGTAGCCTATGCCCTAAAAGAGAAAGATGTTGTGATTGAAACTATCGAAAAGCGCAATGGATATGAAGCACTTTCCGAAAAAATGTTTCAACTTATCTGACCGGAGTTAAAATATGTCTTACGAACTTGGGATAGATCTTAACCAAAAATACGCCGTTTTGAGCGTTAATTCACCGGCTCATGATGAGCCCGAAACTTTGAGCCTGAAAGAAGGCTCAGAGGTTTTTGTAATACCTTATGCACTCTCGAGATATTTCGACGGAGGCTGGGAGATAGGGTATGAAGCCGCAAACGGCACGGATTTTGAGTTTCGTGTGGATGACCTGTTTGAAAAAGCTTTGTCGGGCAAACGAGTTTTTTTTGACGGACGAAATACCGATGCGGCAGAGCTTTTTGAAATCTTTATCAGGAACATATGCTCGGCTGCACGGATACGTTATGATTTTGACGAGTCTGACAGAGTGGTGGTTACAATGCCAAAGGTCACAAAGACAGAACTTGCCCTTTTTGAGAAGTTAAGAGGAGCATTCCCTTCATCCGATGTCCTGCTGCGGGATCATAAGGAGGTTTTTGCGTCCTATGTTATGAGTCAGTCACCCGGCATATATAAGAATGCGGTATATCTGTACGAATTTGACGGGGAAGACTTGAAGAGTCTTATGTTTGAGAGAGACGAAAGACTTCGGCCCGTGGTAGCAAAGGTGAAAGAAGAAGGTTTTCCGGGCTTTGCAAAAAAGGGTCGCATACTAAAGAGCATGCAGGATTCGGAAGAACTTGATGAAGCCTTTGTCAAAATTATCAAAGGCCACCTTGATGAGCGGGCGGTGAGCGCGGCATATCTGGTAGGGGATGGCTTTGAAAATACAGATTTTAAAGAGTCGGTTGCTCTTTTGTGTGATGGCAGAAGGGTATTTGCCGGACAGAACCTGTATTCAAAGGGCGCATGCTGCCTGGCGATGCACGTTAATGATCAAAAAAAGGATTATGTATATTTGGGAGAATCCAAGACCAAAGCAAACCTTTGTCTTGAGGTCAAGGATATATCGGGATTTAAACGTGTTACTCTTATATCTGCCGGAGAGAACTGGTATGAGACGGAGGGTGAAGTTGAAGTTATCTCGGAAGAGGGGGACTCGGTTGAATTTTTGCTAATCTCGCCCGATGGTACGCAGACCAGGACTGAGGTATTGGAACTGGATGATCTTCCCGAGCGTGAAAATCGCACCACCAGACTGTGTATCACGGCCAGACCTTTAAGTGAGAATATTTTTTTTCTGACTGTCCGGGATCTGGGATTCGGAGAACTCTATGAAGCTACGAACAAGACTTGGGAGTTTAGAGTTACTGTATAAGGGGAATGTAAATTGCTTATTTTATGTCACGGGAAAAAAGCAGAGCATCCGTATCTGTTCAAAACGGAAGGAATCCGTGTATATTCTCTTGAGGAGATTTGTTTTCTTCTTCTCAGTGCGGCAGCCATGCCTACTGAGGATATCTTCTGTGAGGAATTAGCGGATTTTGTGAGCCTTGAACTGGGACTTGATGATCTTTGCTCAAAACTGAAGAATGTTCTCAAACGTCGGGAAAATATT